>NZ_JBSIUU010000007.1:0-122632 GCF_053654535.1 Helicobacter sp. T3_23-1056
TGAAAACAAATAGAGGTATTTCGGGCGTTGCCCTCAATATGACAAGCCAAAAACAAAACCTCAATATGACAAAAAGTAGCACACCAAAAAACCCCTAAAACTAGCCATTTTTAGCATTATAGCAAGTGTCGCTTTAGACGCATTAGTAGCCTTAGATTTGAGTGGCTCTATGAGTGCTAGTGCCGTGCAAAGCCGACTTAGCCTTACAGACTCTACTTACAATCTAGGCACAAAAGATAGCAAACTATATGTGGGGGCTGGCAATGTAACTAATTCATTTAGCAACCTTGCAAATATACATTTTGCCAATGTCTCTGCTACTAGCACGGATTTTATTTTTGAAGCGACAAATGTTAATCGCAACATTTATGTAACGCTAGATGGTGGCTCTAGCATACACTCTCTCACGCTAAAAGGCATAGGAATAGGAGATGTAAAAATCAGTGGTGGTGCAAATATCAGTAATGGACTCATACTAGATAGCACCACAGCGATAACCTCTCTTAGTATCACAGGTGCTGGGAGTTTTGTAAGCCAAATCACTAGCGGTAGTGGATGCAAGTATGCCAATAATACCACCACTGGTTGTGGCAAGATTGAAAGAATGGTGGTGGGAGATGCTGGTGTATTTTTGCCATTTATTGGGAGCAATTATATTAAAGCAGATATTACAAGCAACCTAACGATAAACTCTGTACCTCTTACGATAGATTCTAGCGACACTGCTTGGAATCAAAAAGCCACAACCGATGCGATGAAAGGACAACATATCACCATAGTCAATACGACAGAAGCAGATGTCAATATAATCACGCTAGGAAAAGGAAGTGTATATCTCTCTATCGGTCCAAACGCAACAAGAGGGGGGCAGTATAAGTATCAAAATCTGGTGCTAACAGGCGATGGAGACTATTACAATCCCGCTCAAGCAGCCGCCACTTCCAACTACGAAGCTATCACAGCAGCACCCGGCGTGCGTATAGAGAGAGGGAAAGATAGCTTTGTCTTGCAAGCAGATGTCGCCACAAGCTATGGTGCTTCTATGTATAGGGCTTTGGCACTAGGATATATGAGACGAAGCACGATGACGCAAAATCTACTAGACACAATGACTACCAAAACATTTCATAGCGATAGATACTACAATCAAGAAGTCGAGTTAAGGCTTTTGCAATACGATATGAATCGTCTAACAAATCGAAACTCCAAATTTGCCAAACACGCCCGCAAAAAAAACCAAAAAGAAATCGACAAAATGCGAGAAAAAATGGCAAGGCTAACTTTGGAGCAAAGCAAGGGACAGCACCTAGACAAAAGCTATAATAATTTTGAGCTAATCGATGAACTTGATGTGATATTTATCCCTTACACAGGCAGGCGCGATTGGAGGCTGTTTGCCCTATCCTATGCGACACATAGCTATGTGGATTTGGGCAATGACACCGCTATGGAATACGCAGGTGGCGCACTCTTTGGCATTCAAAGAAATTTGCGACTAAATGGAATCTTTGGCGGATATGTAGGCTATGAATTTGCCCATACTGATACCACTCTTGTAGGTGCACCCACACAAGTGCAAACAAACTCACTTCAAATAGGTGCAAACTATTACAAAGCCTACGCTGTGCCTGCAAAAGTGTGGGAAGGATTTATCAAGGCAAATATTCGTGGCGGGGTTGATTTGCCACGATTTAGGTTTGAAGCAGGCGGCAAAACAAATACGATAACTTCTAATAGCCCTGATTCTAGCGTGCCTCTTATGTGGAGTGTGGGCGCAGAAGTCAAAGGCGGGATAACTTTCTATCAATACAAACGAAATAGCTACCTAAGCCCTGAAATTTCGCTTAGCTATGATTTGCTATCTAGTCTAAAAATGAAATTTGAAAAACCTATCATCAATGTCGATGGGGCAAACTTTTTCCCACTAGGCGCAAATGAATACTACAAAAATATTTATTGGAGTTTGCCTCAGCTAGGAGCTTCGGTGCGCTACTACAAAATCTGGGGCAATACATTTCGCACCAACATAAAAGCTGGCGTGCGATACAATATCATAAACACACAAAAAGCAGAATTGAGGATTGGAGAGAATTTCACCGATGTCGGCACAATAACCCTGCCCGCTGTATATGGAAATCTAGCGTTTGATTTTGTGTGGATGATAAAGAAAAACCACGAGCTATCTTTTGGCTATGATGGGCTTTTCTATGCAAGCACATTTGAAAAAACCACTAATGCGTATGGCAAAAAAATCGCTACAAATGATTGGTTTAATGGCGTAACTACGACTTTAAACTTCAAATACGCGTATTGGTTTGGCGGAAGCGACTATGTAACCGACAAAGACGGCAATGCCGTAGCACGCTCCATAGCCGAGGGAGGCAAGAAAAAATCTAAGTCCAAAAAATCTAAGAAAAAGGTTTATTACATTGATGGGTAAGTCTTTTTCCCCTATCTCTTTGCAGAGAGGTTAGGGGTTGGGTTTTTTAGATTCCACCAATGTCATTATAGGCAATGATTCCGCCTCCGTCATTGCGAGATTCTAGGCGTGGCAATCCACTTTGTAATAAAAACAAAAATAGATTGCCACGCATTAGATTTTGCTAAAACGCAAAATCTAATTGCTCGCAATGACAAACTAGGTAGCGTTATTTGCTCCGCAATGACGGCAATGCAAAGTCTTTCAATGACAGGATTTCCCCCTCCCTTAGCACGAGAGAGGCTATGGGAAGTGTTTTTTATCCTAATAAGCATAAGCTAACTATCCAAAATCCTAATCCTTGTCATATTGAGGGCGTAGCCCGAAGTATCTCAAAATCTAAAAATGTAAGTAGAGATATTTTGCTCTCACGCGCTCAATATGACAAAAAAAATCCGTCATTGTGAGATTTTGCGACTTTGTTAAAAGTTGCAAAATCGTGGCAATCTATGTTTGCTATTGCGTTTTTTTGTCGTGGATTGCCACGCTCGTTTCACTCGCTCGCAATGACGATGGGAGGGTGGATTGCCACGCATTAGATTTTGCAAAAAACGCAAAATCTAATTGCTAGCAATGACAAAAGCAGAATCATTGCTTACAATGACAGCGGGGTGGATTGCCACGCGTTGCGTTGCAACGCTCGCAATGACGATGGGAGGGTGGATTGCCACGATTCTAGCCTTTTTGACAAAAGGCTAGAATCTCGCAATGACGGTAAGTTCTTTTTCAAAAAAAAAAAAAAAATAGTTAGTTTTTGTGGTGGGGATTTTTGTGATTTTGCGTAGATTCTAGCTTTTTGTGCGTAGTTTTTAAGAAAAACCTAGAATCTACGCCGTGCAAACAATAAACATAAACAAAATACAAGAAAGCACAGAAAACAAACAATAACATAACATAACAAAACATAACAAAACATAACAAAACATAACAAAACATAACAAAACATAACAAAACATAACAAAACATAACAAAACATAACAAAACATAACAAAACAAAGCAAAGCAAAGCAAAACAAAGCAAAACAAAGCAAAACAATGCAAAACAAAGCAAAAGACAAACAACAAAACAACACAAAAGACAAACAAAAAACAAAATGCAAAATGCAAAAAAAAAAAAAAAATACAAAACAATGCAAAACAACACAAAAAAACGAAAAATACAACAAAAAACAAAAAAAACGAAGCATAAAAGCAAGCACAAAAACAGCGCACAAAAGGCAAAAAAAGCAGCCTTTCATACGCGGTTTGTGCGTGTTTTTGCGTGGATTTAATGCGCCACTGCTTCGCTTATGCCTATGCCACTTTGGGCGCGAAAATCTTGTGCGGGGAATCCATCTTTATCGATTTTAGCTCGCTTGCTAGAATCTGATTTTGAAATCGCCCAAATTGCGATAAAAGTGAGAGGCATAGAAAAAATCGCGGGGTGATTGTATGGGAAAATCGCGCTCTCAAACCCTAGCACACTTACCCACACGCTAGGGCTTAGTAGCACAAGTGCTAGCACGCATACAAGCCCGATAATCCCGCCATAAAGCACGCCATTTGTAGTCAAGTTTTTCCAATAAATGCAAAGCAAGATTATGGGGAAATTCACACTTGCTGCGATTGCAAAGGCAAGCCCCACCATAAATGCGATATTTTGTCCCTCAAAGGCTAGCCCTAGCACAATGGCTAAAACGCCGATTCCAATGGTTGAGGCTTTTGTTACGCGCATTTCGGTTTGTGGGTCGCATTTTCCATCTTTGCAGACATTGACAAACAAATCGTGGCTTATCGCTCCAGCACCAGAAATCGTAAGCCCCGCCACCACCGCGAGAATCGTAGCAAAAGCCACTGCAGAAATAAAGCCTAAGAAAATATCGCCACCTAGCACTTTTGATAAAAGCACAGCTTCCATATTTGGCGGGATAAGGCTTTTGCCATCTTCGCTGATAAATTCAGGGTTGCCTAGCAAAAACGCAATCGCTCCAAAACCGATGATAAAGGTAAGAATGTAGAAATACCCGATTAGCCCTGTGGCGTAAAATACGGATTTTCGGGCTTCTTTAGCATTTTTGACCGTGAAAAATCGCATAAGAATATGGGGCAGTCCTGCTGTGCCAAACATTAGCGCAAGTCCTAGTGAAATCGCGCTCACAGGGTCTGGCAAGAAAGTGCCGGGCTCCATTATGGCTGCGCCTTTTGAGTGGTTTGAGATAGCCATCTCAAAATATCTATGCAAATCAAATCCGCTCATATACAAAATCATTATCGCCATAAATGTCGCTCCACCTAGAAGCAAGCAAGCCTTTATGATTTGCACCCAAGTGGTGGCGTGCATTCCGCCAAAGGTTACATAGCAAATCATTAGCACGCCTACGATGATAATCGCATAGGAATAAGGCAGTCCAAAAAGCACTTGGATTAGCCCGCCTGCGCCTACCATTTGGGCGATTAGATAAAACATAACCACGCTTAAACCAGAGATAGCCGAAATGGTGCGCACCTTTTTAGAATCTAAACGATAAGCGATAATATCTGCAAAGGTGTATTTGCCTAAATTGCGGAATTTTTCAGCGATAAGAAATAGCACGATAGGCCACCCTACCAAAAATCCAACCGAATAAATCAGCCCATCAAAACCATTTGCAAACACAAGCCCTATGATTCCAAGAAAGCTCGCCGCACTCATATAATCCCCCGCTATTGCGATACCATTTTGCATTCCCGTGATATTGCCCCCAGCGGTGTAAAATCCCTGCGCAGAGGTGGAAACTTTGCTTGAAAAATAAGTGATTCCAAGCGTGGCTAGGACAAATACTAGAAACATTCCAATAGCAAAGTAGTTGCGCTCGCCTTGCGTGAATCCCGCCGTATCAATCCCCGCCGCATTTGCAATGCCAAAAACTCCAAATATGCCAAATAATATAAATGTTTTCATCTTGCACCTCCGTTGATATTATGTCTCATTGTGCTTTGTGTGTCGCCTGCTATCATTTCTTCTAGCGCACCGCTATCTTGCAAATCCTCGATGATTTCGTTTTGCTCTTTATCAAAGTATTTGTTTGCAAAAAGCGTGTAAATGCCCGTGCTAGCGATAGATACCACGATGATTGTGATACCCCACAAAATCCCTAGCGTAACCGAGCTAGGTCCTAGCCGATAGCCTAGCATTTCGGGGAAAAATCCCACGCTCAAAACAAACGCATAATAACAAACCAAAATCACAAGCGAGAGAAAAACACAAAATCTATTTCTAAATGAAACAAATTTGTAAAATCTCTTTTTAGCGTCTTGCGCACTTGCTACTTTTCTCATTGTTTCTCCTTTTAGTGTTGGATTTCGCTTTAGCTTTTTGGCATAAAGCTTGATAAAGTTTAAATATTTTTTAACTATTTTGCAAAAAAATGCAACAAAAAATTGACAAAAAAATCATAAATGTTTCTAAAAGTAATATTTTTGTGTAGATTTTATTTATTTTTAATGGGTTTTGGGTAGTTTTTGTGAAGTTTGGTTTTTGGATTTTAGCATTGCGAATTTTGTGTGGTATTTATATAGATTTTTATGTGGATTTTGGGGTTTTTAGATTTTGAGTTTTTTTAGATTTTGGGGAGAGTTTGGAGGGTTGATTGTTTGGTTTGATTTTGTCGCTATGGGTTGCCACCCATTTTTATCTGCTCATTTTTTTGCCCATTTTTGCCCATTTTTTTACATTTTTGCAAAAAATCGCAACTTTTTAAGCAAAAACAAAAAAAAAAAAAAACGCATAATGCTAATCAACTAAATCCATAAAAAGATTTAGCAAATTCGTTGCAAAGGAGCAAAAATGACAAAAGAAATCAGTTTGCAAGAGTTGGATTCTCTTGCTGTGCAGGTAAAAGAGATAGATAAGTCTATGGCGCGAGTATTGATGGATATGGGCGTGCCTAGAGACATTGCCTACACGATAGATGAGTTAACCGACAAAGCAATCATCATCGGCAACAAACTCTATGACATAGGCAAAATCTTGTTGCTAAAAATCATTGAGTTTATCAAGGCAAATCCAAATCTTTCCGCAGGGATAGGATTGGGGATATGTATCGCCGCTTTTAATAGCGTGTTGGTTGGTATTGTTCCTTTTATCGGTGTGTGGTTAGCTCCCCTTGTAGCAAAACTTACCGCTTTGCTATCTATTCCACTAGGTGCAATAGTAGGTGCGTTACTTGATAAAAAAGGCGAAAACACTCCGCAAAACATAGAAGAGATGTTAAAAATGCCAAAAGGCTCTATTGTATCAGGCGCGATAGAAGCATTAAAAAAATTATGTCAGCTGTTTGCGGATATTTTTCAAACGCTCAAAAGCGAAATCAAAGAAGTCAAATAAAGGATAACAAATGGCAAAACTTACCAAAGAAGAAATACAAGAACAAATAGAAAAAGTCAAAAAAGAAAGAGAAAAATTGCAAGGCAATAGCTTTCAGACAAATAGCGCGCAAGCTATCGGCATAAGTGCTGGAACTGCCGCAGGTGCTGCGATAGGCGCGAGTGTGGGTGCAGGGGCGGCTACTGCTGCTGGACTAGGCACAGCCACAATCGCAGGCTCAACTACGCTAGCTAGCGTAGCAAGCACGATAGGGCTAGGCGGACTTGCTACGGTTACCGCACCTGTGTGGGCTGCGCCCGCTGGGATAGCAGCAGGTGCAGCAGCACTAGGCTATGCTGGATACGCGCTAATCAAATGGGCAGGATTGGGTGCAAAAAACGATAAAAGAATGGCAAATGACCGCAAAGAAATGGAAAAAGAGGTGCTAGAGCTACAACGACAGCTTGAGGAAATGGAAGCACAAGAAGCACAGCGCAAAATCCAAAGCGCGTTTTGTAGCCTAGCACTTTGCAAGCATATCATACGCGCTGATGGCATAGAGGACGACAAAGAAATAGCAAAAATGCTTGAACATTTTGATGATGGGAGTATGACGCAAGAGGAAATGTGTAATGTCATAAAAACATACTATGACATCGATATAAACGCAGAGGGAGCGCAGGTAGAAAATCTATGCGCAGAGCTAAAAATCCTGCTAGATAGTAGCGAAATCCAAAAGCTACTAAGCACGCTAAAAGGCATCATAGAAGTCCCACAGCAAAATAAAGAAGCGGGGTTTGCTAGCGCGATAAAATCTATGATAGGCAAAAACAAAGCCAAAGAAAAAGAGCTAGAATTGTTTAGCAAGATAGCTTTGCTAATGGCTTAAAAAGGCTAAGGATTTGCTATCTCGCATAAGATTTTGCGCAAAAAATGCAAAAAAAGCAGGGCTTAAAAGCAAATCTTGCAAGCCCTGCAAGCCCTGCAAGTCTTGCAAGATTTGCGATGAAAAAGATTTTGCGGTGGAAAATCTTTGCGATAATCGATTTTTTGGCGTTTAGATTTTGTGGTGATGGATTTTTGTGGCGTTTAGATTTTGAAGTTAAAAATCTTGCATAAATATCATTTTTTGCATTTTGTTTGTATTTTTTATCGCTTTTTTCGTTTTTATCATTGCTTTGTGTATCGCGTTTTTTATCGCGGATTTAGCACAACGACTTTGCGCCAAAATCTAATAAAATCAAAATATCGCAAAACCTCACAAAAAACCACGCAAAAAAATATCGCAAAAATTCACAAAATCCCAAAAAAAAAAAAATCGCAAAAATAACGCAAAATCTCACGACAACCAAACAAAAATCTAAGATTTTTGAAGTTTTCAAAAAATGTTTGGCTTTTTTTGCCTCTTTTTTTGCCTAATGTTTTTTAGATTTTTGGGATTCAAACTCTTGGGCTAAAAATTTTGCCGTGTAGCTTTTAGATTTTTTAGCGTTTTTGATGATGTCTGCTACCTTGCCACTATCAACTACCCTCCCACCTTTTGCCCCGCCCTCTGGTCCCATATCGATGATATAGTCTGCATTTTTGATTAAATCCAAATTATGCTCCACCACAATCACGCTATTTCCTAGCTCCACTAGGTGATGAAGCACGCGCGTGAGTTTGTCCACATCGCCAAAATGTAGCCCTGTGGTAGGCTCATCTAGCACATATAGCGTGCGTCCTGTGTCTTTGCGACTTAGCTCTTTTGCTAGTTTGATTCTCTGTGCTTCGCCACCGCTTAGCGTTAGGGCGTTTTGCCCTAGCTGGATATAGCCTAGCCCGACATCTTGGAGGGTTTTTAGCTTTTGGTAGATTTTGGGGATTTTGGCGAAAAACTCGCACGCGCTATCCACGCTCATCGACAAAACTTCGGCTATGGATTTTCCTTTGTATTTGATAGCTAGGGTTTGGGGGTTGTATTTCGCACCATTGCACAAATCACACTTCACCATCACATCGGGCAAAAAGTGCATTTCTATGCGGATTTCGCCCTCGCCTTGACATTTTTCACATCGCCCGCCTTTTAGATTAAAACTAAAGCGCGACACGCCAAAACCTAGCATTTTTGCTTCTTTGACTTGGGCAAAAAGTGCGCGGATTTCGTCCATCGTGCCTGTGTATGTGGCGGGGTTACTTCTTGGGGTGCGTCCTATGGGCGTTTGGTCTAGGTAGATGACTTTGTCTAAATGCTCTAGCCCTAGTATTTCTACGCCATCGCATTTTTTGATTTTCCTAGCGTTGTTTAGGATTTCTTGTGCGACAGGGAGGAGGGTTTGGAGGATTAGAGAGCTTTTGCCAGAGCCACTCACGCCCGTTACGCAGACAAAGTTGCGTAGGGGGATTTTGACACTTAGATTTTTTATGTTGTTTATGGTTACGCTTGAGATAGTTAGCCACTCTTTTTGTGGGCGATTTTGCGGGTAGAAAATGTTTTTTTTGCGATTGATATAGTCCGCTGTGAGCGTGCTTGCGTCTAGCATACCGCTCAAATCCCCGCTATAAATCACCTCCCCGCCTAGATGCCCAGCCCCCGGTCCTATATCCACGATAAAATCCGCGTTTAGTATCGTCTCTCTATCGTGCTCGACTACGATAACGGTATTGCCTTTTTCTTGCAAGTTTCTAAGGGTTTTTATGAGCTTTAGCGTATCTCGCTCGTGTAGCCCTATACTAGGCTCATCTAGCACATACATAACCCCTGTAAGCCCGCTACCGATTTGGCTTGCTATGCGGATTCGTTGCGATTCGCCACCGCTTATGGTGCGTGCGTCTCTGCCAAGTGTGAGATATCCTAGCCCCACATCGACTAAAAAAAATAGCCTCTCTCGTATTTCTTTTAAAATCGGCTCGGCTATCATCATTTCTTGCGCATTTAAGTGGGCGAAATTTGCCTCATTTGCAAAAAAATCATAACTCTCTTCAATCGGCATATCGATGACTTCGCCTATGCCTTTGGTAGAGACTTTTACGCTTAGGGATTCTGGTTTTAGCCTATGGGCTAGGCATTTATCGCAAGGCTTCTCACTCATAAAATCCGCCAAATCCCTCTCATCTCTAAACATATCGTGCGCTATGGCTAAAATCCCCTTCCATTCGCGCCTTAGCTTGCTACCTCGCCATTCAAAAAGCACTTCTTTGCCACTATTATAAAGCAGAGAATCTTGCTGTGCCTTCTCTAGCTCATCAAAACTAGATTTTATATCAATCCTCTCCGCCCTGCAAAACGCCCGAAAAAGCTCGGCATAATAGCTACGATTGTAGCCAAAAATGACTTTTATGCCACCTTCTAGCAATGGCAGGGAAGTGTTTAGAATCTTTTTTGTATCAAGCGTATATGTGCTACCTAGCCCGCCACACACTTCGCACGCACCTTTGGGAGAGTTGAAACTAAAGCTAAGTGGCTCTAATGGCTCAAAGCTCACTTTGCAATCAAAACAGGCAAAATGCTCTGAATAATGCACTAATTTAGATTCCGCGCTAGAATCTATGCGGGATTTTGCGTGGGCTTGCAAATCGTTTTGGGGAGAATTTTTTTTGGAGATTTTGGAGATAGATTCTTTGGAAATGGATTCTTTGGGGGCAAAATCTGTGGGGGCGGATTCTTTGGATTCTATGCTGTATTCGATTTCGACTTCGCCATAGGATTCATTTAGGGCTTTTTCTACCGCTTGGGCTAGTCGTGTCTTGTTTTCTTGCGTGTTTGTAAGCCTATCGATTATGACTTTTATGGTGTGTTTTTTGGATTTTGCTAGCTCGATTTCCTCATCAAGCCTAGTGAGGACGCCATTTATCTGTGCACGCACAAAGCCTTTTTGTCGCAAGTCTTGGAGTTTATCAGCAAATGTCCCTTTTTTTTCACGCACGATTGGGGCTAAAATCATCATTTTTGCATTATCTGGCAATGCTAACACTTGCGAAATAATATCGCTTGAACTCATCTGCGAAATAGGCTTGCCACAAAGATGACAATGCTGTTTGCCTACTCTTGCATACAATAATCGCAAATAATCATAGATTTCAGTAATCGTCCCAACGGTAGAGCGCGGATTTTTGGAAGTGGTCTTTTGGTCTATGGCAATCGCTGGGGTAAGCCCCTCGATTTTATCGACTTCTGGCTTGCCTACCCTATCCAAAAACTGCCTAGCATAGCTTGATAGCGACTCGATATATCGCCTCTGCCCCTCTGCATAAAGCGTGTCAAAAGCAAGGGTTGATTTGCCACTGCCTGAAAGCCCTGTGAAAACAACAAGCTTATTTTTGGGGATTGTTAGATTTAGATTTTTTAGGTTATTTTCTCTTGCGCCTATGATATGGATACAATCTTGCATTTTACTACTTTTCTATTTTTGTTTTATTTTTTTGGTGGGTAGATTTTGTGCTTTTAAATCTTGCAACGCTTGTTTTAAATCGATTTTGCATAGAATCTATGTTTAGATTTTACTCGATGATTTTTGGCACTAAGAAAAAATCATCTTTGGTGCTTGGAGCATTGCTTAGCACATCTTTTGCCACGCTTGGTGCGACATTTGATAAAGTGATTTCATCAGCCCTTAGCGGTGTTTTTTGCGTGCTTTGCAAGATTACAGAATCCGTATCCACGCTATTTAGATTTTCGACAAAATCCAAAATCTCACTTAGATTTTGCTCTACTTTTTCTTTTTGTGCCTCATCAATCTCTATCATCGCCAATCGTTGCAACTTACCCAAAAGCGCGTCATCAATGTGCATTTTTGCTCCTTATTTTTAAGCTATTTTGCGTTATTTTTCTAGCGTTTTGCGCGTTTTTTATACCATTTTGGAGGTTTTGACTCTAGGGCTGAGCCCTCAAACATATCATCTACATCGACCCCTTTATCTAGCTTTCCTCCCCACGCTTCCAAATCCTGCCTAAAAGATTCTGCATCAGAAAACATACTGCCCATACTCTCTATCGCGCTCACATCCCATTTGTTTAATGGCTGGTTAAAGGATTTTGCCCCTGCAAACATAGAACTCATATCCTCCACATTTTCGACATTCCACGAATTTAATGGCTGGTTAAAGGATTTTGCCCCCGCAAACATATAAGTCATAACCTCCACATTACTCGTATCCCATTTATCAAGCGGTTTGTTAAACGAACTTGCATTATGAAACATCGCGTGCATTCGCTCGACATTGCTGACATCCCAATCGTTGATATTTTGATTAAACGATTTTGCCCCTTGAAACATAAAACTCATATTTTCTACATTGCTCGTATCCCACAGCTCTATCCCGCTATAATCGCGATTTGCAAGCACATCATCGCCTTTAAGCCCCTGAATAGCAAAAAGCGAACTCATATCAGTTATCTTGCTTGTGTTGATTTCGCCTAGATTTACATTTGCCTTGCGCACAAGCTGCATTAGCTCGTTTTTGGTTTTGGGGAAATATTTATATTTTTTTGTGGCTTTGGTGGCTGCTTGTTGGCTGGCATTTGATTTTGGGTTGATTTTAGCCACTTCGCTTGCGATTAGGGCTTTTATCTCCTCGATATTGCATTTGCACGCACAGCCACTAAACCCAAATGCTAATAACAAAGTAAATAACATTGTCCATATTGTCCTTTGATTTTGCTTCATTTTCTCTCCTTTTTTTTCGCTTTTTTTAGCTTTTGTTGTTTTTCCATCAAAGTTGTCGTTGTGGCATTTCTAACATTTCTAAACGATATGCCTTTGCCATAATCATTAAATATCATTGCGATATTTTTATGTGAATCTTATGGCTTTAAAGCCTTTTATTATAGTCAAAAAATCTAATCCTTTGCCTACCCTCAAATATTTTTCCTCACATATTTTTCAAGCATATAGAGATTTATTTACGATTTTGGCTAGATTTTCTTTTGGGTTAAATCGTTGCGACTTTTTTGCAAAGTAGATTATTTTTTGCGTGCTTTTAGCATATCTGCGATAAGAAAAGCTAGCTCGATAGCCTGCGTGGCGTTTAGTCTTGGGTCGCATTGGGTATTGTAGCAGGTGGCTAGATTTGCCTCTGTGATGGCTTGAGAGCCACCGACACATTCTGTTACATTATCGCCCGTCATTTCTAGATGCACGCCCCCAGCGATGCTACCCTCTGCTTCGTGGATAGCAAAAAACGCTTTGATTTCGTTAGCGATTTTATCAAATGCGCGGGTTTTGTAGCCGTTGTTTGCTTTTATGGTGTTGCCGTGCATCGCATCGCTACTCCATAGTATAGCCCTGCCCTCTTTTAGCACCTCTCGCAGTAGCTTTGGAAATCTCTCTTGTAGCACGCCATCGCCCATTCGCACGATTAGATTTAGCCTACCCTCTTCATTTTTGGGGTTTAAAATATCACAGATTCCTAGCACCTCATCTTTTGAGGCATTTGGTCCTATTTTCACGCCCACAGGATTTTCCACCCCGCGCAAAAACTCCAAATGCGCCCCGTCCAAATCCCGCGTGCGCTCGCCTATCCACAGCATATGCGCAGAGCAGTCATACCATTTGCCACTTAGGCTATCTTTGCGCACAAGCTGTTCTTCGTAGTTTAGTAGCAAGGCTTCGTGGCTTGTGTAAAATTCTGTAATCTTTAGCGCAGGGGTATTAGCAGAATCTATCCCGCAGGCTTTCATAAAATCCAATGCTTTGGTAATATCCGTGGCTAGCTCTTCGTATTTTTGCCCTAGCGCGTTGTTTTTGACAAAATCTAGATTCCACCGATGCACTTCAGCTAAATCCGCTAGCCCACCGCTAGCAAACGCACGCAAAAGATTTAGCGTAGCGGCACTTTGATGATATGCTTTTAGCATTCGTTCAGGCTGTGGCTCTCGCTTTTCTTTGCTAAAATCTAGCTCATTTATAATATCCCCGCGATAGCTTGGCAAACTCTTGCCATCTAGCTCCTCAAAATCCGCACTTCTAGGCTTGGCAAACTGCCCCGCAAGCCTGCCTACTTTGATGATAGGACAACCCCCCGCAAATGTCAAAATCGCGCTCATTTGGATAATCACTTTAAACAAATCGCGGATTCCGCTTCCGCTAAATTGACTAAAACTCTCCGCACAATCCCCGCCTTGAAGCAAAAACGCCTCGCCTCTTTGGGCTTGCTTAAATCGCTCTTTTAGACTTCTAGCCTCGCCTGCAAATACAAGCGGAGGGTATGAGGCTAGCTCTTTTTGTATGGATTCTAGTTTGGCTTTGTCCGTGTAGGTTGGGTGCTGTTTTATGGGGAAATCTCTCCAGCTTGTTTTATCCCAGCTTGGGCTAGATTTGCCTGCGCTTTTAGCAAAATCTTGTTTTTTGGTGGAATCTTTTTTTGGCATATTTACTCCTTTTAGTCGCTTTTTTCACGCTATGTTTGGCATTAGTCGTGTTTTTTTATTAGCTCTATGTTTGGCTAGCATTTTATATTTGGCAAATGCAAACACAAATCATTGATTATAGCAAATGTCCTAGTTTGGCTTTTTTGGTGGCTAGATATTGCTCATTGTGCTTATTTGCCTGTATGATTATCTCACTTCGCTTCACTTTCACAAAGCGCGAAATCGCCTCAATCTTTTTAGGATTATTAGTAAGCAATTCTACTTCCTTTATCCCATAATACTCCAAAATCCTCCCCACAATCCCATACTCCCTATCATCGCTACGAAATCCTAGCGCGATATTTGCCTCCACCGTGTCATAGCCTTTGTCTTGCAGGGCATAGGCATTGACTTTGTTAAAAAGCCCGATTCCCCTGCCCTCTTGACGCAAGTAAATCATTAGCCCACCTTTGCCATCTTTATCGCTTGAAGCGATTTTTTGCATAGCTAGGGTTAGCTCTGCGCCACAATCGCATTTTTGAGAGCCAAACACATCGCCTGTCAAACACTCCGAATGCACTCGTAGCAGTGGCACAAACGCGCTAAAATCGCTATATTTTGCATTTGTATCTTGCGTGTTTTCATTCTCATTTTGGGCTAAGATTTTGGCTAGATTTTGGCTTAGCGCGACTAAATGCTCTTTTTGATTTTGCAAAAATGACTGAATCACAAAATCCCCAAACTTCGTTGGCAACTTTGCTTGAGTAGAAATATCTAAATCCATAAAAATCCTTTTTTTGTTTTAAAAACAAGTGATAAAAATAATAAAGCCGTGATTTTAGCACAAATAAAACATAAAATCCAAACTCTAATCACTATAAACACACCTTATAAAACGCAACAAACACACGAAAATCTAAAATCTAAACTTTTATTTTTACCAATAAATCCGCTTTGTCCAAAGGTTTGCTAGAGTCCAAGAGTCCAAGTAAAAAATTCTCTTGCTAAAGAAGGGGGTTTTAAAACTTCGGTGTGCAAAAAACAATCAAAAAACAAAGATAAAAAATAATGGTAAAAAGATAAAAAAAGTAACAATAAAAAGCAACCATAAAAAACGATAATAAAAAACGATTATACAGCGGGTAAAATATAAAGTGGTTCGCAAGGCGAGGTAAAAAGCGAAATATCTAACTTGCAAGGGAATCGAAAATCAAAAGAATAATCAAAAATCAATTTGGCTTGTTTTGCGTTCGTTTTTTTTGCATTAGATATTTTTTCATTAGATATTGTTGGATTAGATTTTTTTGTGGATATGATTTTGGATTTTCTTTTAGATTTTGTTGTGGCAACACTAGCGCAGTCAATAGATTCCGCACAATCAGCAGACTTCACAAAAATCGCAGAATCAGTAGAATCCATAAAATCCGCAGAATCAACAGAATCTATACAATGATTTTTATCCATATTTTCCGCCACATTCAAAGCAGTTTTTTTAAAACCAAAATCTTTATCCAAAAACACACATTCTATGCCCTCATCTTGCTTTATAAAATACCTTTTCCCATACGCAAAAATCGCCACATCACCAAGCAGGGCGAAACTATCGCAACTATGCAGTTTCACGCCCTCCACCACCGCTAGCGTATGCAAAAAAGTATGCGCTAGCTTTAGCGCGCTTAGATTGCCCGGACCGCGTGCATAATACACCGCCGAAATGTCGATTCTTTTTTCTTGCAATTCACACTGCATACTATGCAAACAATCCAAAATCTTGCCCTCTTTTTTTGCCTCAAAACAAAGCTCCCTATCTTTATATAGAGCATAATACATAGGTGAGTTTATGCAAAGCAATGCAAGCTCGTATATATGCTTTTTTGTTTTTGCAGATTTTGTAGATTTTGTCATTTGGGTTGCCTTTTTGTGCGTTTATTTTTGGAGTAGATTTTGATGATTTATGGGTATTTAAGTGTGCGCAAAATTATTGTTGAAAGATTAGTTTTTTAGCAAGATTCCATCATTATCTAGCTTTAGCTCTAGCACGCGAAGTTTTTTAAATCTATCGCTTAGCTCGCTAAAAAGTCGCTTAGAATCCTCCTCAAAACATAGATTTAAAAAGCTAGAGCCACTACCAGATAGCGTGCTTAAAATCGCGCCATTTGCTAGGGCGCATTTTTGCACGGCAAATAGCACGGGTGTAGCGCGCATCCTGTTCTCTTGGTGGAATCTATCTCTGCTAGCATAGCGCAAAAAATCCCATTTTTCTTGCATTATAGAGGCGACTAGAAGTGAGGCGTGAGAGAGGTTATACACCGCGTCATTAAAGCTGTATTTTTTGGGTAGGCTTTGGCGAGACATTTTTGTAGAAGTGCTTCGCTCTGGGATAACAATCACCGCACGCAAATAATCAGGCATTTTGTGTTTAATATGCAAGACTTTTCCCCGCTCTTTGCCCTCGCCTAGCATTGCGATATTTAGCCCGCCAAATGTCGCAGGCGTGATATTATCAGGGTGATGCTCATAATACAACGCCTTTTGCACGATACAATCCCTATCAAGTGGCAAATCTAACGCCCTATATGCCGCGCTAATCGCGCCTATGATGATAGCAGAGCTAGAACCCATACCGCGCGAAATGGGAATCTTATTTTGAAACACAAAGCGATATTTTGGATTTTCATCGCCACCGCTTAAGATTTTTATGGTTTTGTAAAACACCCTAACAAACATATTATCCGCGATAAATCGCTTTACCCCAGCCCCCTCGCCATAAATCTCTATGCTTGTCTCTTTTGCAGGTTGCAAGCAAAACTCATTGCGAAAATCTAGGCTAAGCCCTAGCACATCTAAGCCTGAACCTAGATTTGCGCTCGTAGCTGGCACGGTGATACAAAAAGCAGAATTTATAGGCATTTGTGGATTCTCCGTCTTGATTTTGGGTTTTTTCGCGGGTGGCGTTTCGCGGTTTTTGCATTTTTTTCACATAGTTTTTGGTTGCAATAAAATCTGTAAAAATATCATAAAAATAGGTAAAAAATGTAAGCCAAAATAAACGCACATTATAACGCATTCTTTTACAAATCTTAGATAAGATTGACAATATCTAAAAAATCTAAGGATACAAATGAAACACAAAACAAACATAACACCTAGCAAAGATTCTAACGCAAAATCTAACACAAAATCTATGCCCACGCAAAAGCGCGTAATTGCCACACCAAAGCGCGTAATCGCCACAAACGAAGCATTATCCCTCATAGAAAATTTACAAAGCCAAAATGGCGAAATCATATTTGTCCAAAGTGGTGGGTGCTGTGAGGGGAGCGTGCCGATATGCACGCTAAAGAGTGATTTTATACTAGGGGATTGTCATATATTGCTAGGAAAGATTGGCGGGGCAGATTTTTATTTGCACCAAAGTTTGCAAGAATACTACAAAAGCACACAGCTAATCATCAACGCAAAAGAGGGAAATGGCAATGAATACTCCCTAGAATACGGCAGTGGCTTTGCTTTTGAGCTAAATCTTAGGCTTTTTAGAGATGAGGAAGTAGCGATTTTGGGTAGTTTTGGCTAGTTTTATGAAAATGGCTAAAAATTTGGATAATTTATAAATTATGGTATTGTTTTTGCTAGCTAAAACGCATAAAAAACCTATAAGGAACTACACCAAATGAGGCTAAAAAAACTTTTAGCGATATGGGCAAACGCGCTTTTTGCTACGCTTTGTGTGGCGTTTGGGGCTAGCGAAGTGCGCGAAGTGCGGATTGACAATGCGCCTGCAAGTTCGTTTGCAGATGGATTTAGGCGCGGGCTTATCTATGGACACGCAGGGCTACTTTTTCAGCAGTCCATCGGCGCAAACCCATACTCTACTTATGGCGACATAAATCTAAGTCTAGGCTATGAGACAAGGCGATTTATGGGGTATAAATTTGGCGCAGAAATGTGGATAGTGCCAAAACTATACGAAGCAAATGCGGGGGATTTTGCCCGCTCGCAGACTTATTTTGAAGTCCCACAGATTTATGCGGATTTTTACAATGAATATGAAAATTTTGGCGGAATCATCGGGCGATTTAAAACCGATGAAGATTGGATAACAAACTACACAGAGGGTTTAAGCGCAAGCTATGATAGAGTCAAAAATCTATCGCTAAATTTTACTTGGGCATTGCGAAACGCGTTTTTTACAAATTATTTTGCGCAAAATTTTCAAAATTTTGGCGACTATCAAAGTGGCAAAATCGGTGGCTTTAGTGGCGGGGCGTTTTTGTTTCGCGCAGATTTTGCTATCCCAAAAGCCGCTATCACGCTAAGTCCGTATCTTTATATGGTGCCAGATTTTTTTGTCGCACCGGGGCTAAAAACAAAGCTAGATTTGCCTATCAATCAAAAACTTTTTTTTAGAGCGTTGATTCATCTAACTTCCTATGTAGGCGTAGGCAAACAGGCTAGCTCCACAAGTGGTGGGGGTGGGGGAATCATTTGGGGGGAGGCACAGATTGATTGGGGGAGGTTTGTGCTAGCGGGGCAAGAGTGGCAGAGCTTCCTTACCGCAGGGGCAGGCATCATAAACACCCCTAGCAAAGGTGCGCTATACATTGATAGCTTTGGGCAAAATACGCCATTTGAGAGGGCTGATGGCATTTTTTATTACAATTCCACCACGCCTTATGCGTTTGTCTCGGTAAATCTATGGAAATATGTAAGTTTATATGGGGCGTTTCGCACAAGTATTGTTTCCAGCAATGAAACCGTGCTAAATTGGGAAGGCAGAGTGGATTTTCGTCCTATCAAAAATGTCTTGCTAGGGGCTAGCGCAGTAGGTGTGAATAATTCTATAAATATACGAAACAATCGCGCTGTGCCAACTAGATTTGGTCCAAGCGGGGACTATACGATATTTCGCGGGTATGTGGAGTATAAATTTTAGATTTTGCGAAAAACGCTGTTTTGTTAATACGCGTTTTTTTAAGAATATTCGCAATGTAGCTTTGTTTGTTTTGTAGAGCAAAAATGCAAGGCTAGATTTTGCAAGATTTGGATTTTATAAGGTTTTGATTTTGCAAGGTGAGATTTTGCAAAGTGAGATTTTGAAAGGTTAGTTTTTGCAAGACAAAGTTTTGCAAAAACAGATTTTACAAGGATAAAAATGGAAAAATTAGTCAAATTTTACAAAATCTATGCGATAGCCTTAGTCGCACTCATCGCCCTAGCTAGCGTAATCTATCGCATTATAAACGGAGCTACTGAAGTGGGATTTGGCGGAATGTTGGCGTTATTTGGGCTGTTGCTGTGGTTGCCTATATTTGTGTATGGGACTTTTGTGTATTTGCCAAGCAGAATCTACAAAAAATTTCAATGCACAAAAGAGAAGCAAAGAGATTTCATCGCATTTGAAAACACCGCGTTTGAAATGCTTTATTATTTGTGTTTGTTTGTGTTTGTATTTGTCGCAGTAGTCGTGATAAAGGGGATTTTGTAGGGGTTTGTAGGATTTTATAGAATTTTGCTTTTTTGATTTTATGCTGTTTTGTCGTTGTGAGATTTTGTTAAAAAGGCGCGAGATTTTTGCAGGCAAATTTGTAGCAACCTATTTTGTGTCATATTTAGCGAATTATGTCTTTTTGCGCTAGATATATTTGCTCGATTTTGTATGATAAATCGCCTATTTTTATGATTCTCTCTCAAATCTCTTTTGTCAATTCTTTTTGGGCTACAAGACTTGCATTTTCAAGCAAATACAACGAAATAATCCGCAATCACGGGAATCTAAAAGGACTAAAAAAACAAAATGCCCAAAAGCAAATCAACAAAAAAATCCCCCTAAGATTCGCGCGACAAAATGGCAAGGCAGTCTTTTATTATTTCTTTTTTGAGCGTCTGCCACACCAGCCATTCCACCCTGTGCTATGGCTTATTAACACCACTGCTATAGTTTTTTCTTGGCTTTTTGCTTGTGAAAATCCAGCAAATGTATAGCGTATATCCCTCCCCGCATCACGGCTGCATCGTGAGCCAAAATGTAGCATTTCCCCACTTATAAAATCCGCATTAGAGAGGGTTTTTATCTTTTTATTGCCTCGCATTGCACGATATTTTGTTGTTTCAAAACATTCTTTAGAATCCCACAAATCGTCCTCTTCAGGCTCTTTTCTGCTATCGTAGCTCCACGCACCTTTATTTTTTGCGATGATTTTTGCCAATAGTTCATCTCTAAATGGACTATCACTCATTTCTATATCCTCGTAAAAATATATGCTATATAGTGCGTCTTGAAAGTTTTGTGCCTCGTTAAAAATATAAATTTTTGCCTTTGCATTATGTATCGTGCGACATTCATTAGAGTAATTTACCCAAAAAACGCGTATCGCACTAGGCAGAGTTATTTTTAGATTTTTATTTCCCGCGCTTATTCCCAAAATAGCTTTCGTTTCGCTAGATTCTCTCTCAAGGTAGTTGCTCAATCTTTTCTTTAAATAATCTCTTTTTTCATCATCTATAGCATCGATAAATGTATCTAGCAATTTTTCGTTGTGCGAGTCATCGCTCACAGGGAGTGTCAGCTCACGCTCTAGACATTCCTCCAAAAGTGGAAGTTGAGATTCTAATAAAGCATTAGAATCTAGCGCGGTTTTCATCTGTGATAGACACTTTTTGCCATTTTCCAAAACATTTGGCAATTTTTGGGCTTCTAGCTCTTGCAAGACAAGGCAACAAACTATCATTACTACAAATCGCATAAAAACCTCCATTCACAGCTGATATGGCGTATCTTGATATACGCAAAAATTCAGCCAATTTGCAAATATCACACTAGAATCCGCCCGCCAATCATAGCGCACCGCGCCATTTGCATAAAAATAATTTATCGGCGCGCTAATCTCTATGCCCTTTGCCTTGTCGCGCTCATATTCGCCCTGCAATGTGAGTTTGCCATACTCGGGGTGTCCTAGCATAAAGATGTCTTTTTCATCTTTTAGCACGCTTATGCCAGATTCCGCGCCTTTTAGCAAAATGTCTAAGTTTGATTCACCCGCCACGCGCTCCGCCACCGCTTCATCTACGCCACTATACCTTGAGTGCGGGATTTTCACAATGTCGCCTAGCCCCGATAGTAGCACATTTGGCGTGATGATGGAGTGCTCATAAATGCCTGAAAGCTTCGCGCTAAGCGCGACTTTTGGGACTTTGTGGAAGTGATAGAGCCCAGCCATCGCCCCCCAGCATAGATAGAGCGTAGAAGTGCATTTAGCGCGTAAAAAGTCCATTATCTCACACAATTCAGCCCAATACTTCACTTCCTCAAACTCCAAATGCTCGATAGGCGCACCCGTGAGTATCGCACCATCGAAATTGCGCTCCCTCACGCGCTCAAAATGCACATAAAATTTATCCAAATGGCTTTGTGGCGTATTTTTCCCCACATAGCTTTGCGTGGTAAGAAGCGTGATATTGATTTGCAAAGGCGAATTTGCCAAAAGCGATAAAAGCTGATTTTCGGTTTGGATTTTGGTAGGCATTAGGTTAATGATGAGAATCTCTAGCGCGCGAATGTCTTGGTGCTTGGCACGCGCCGTATCCATCACAAACGCGCTTTTTTCTAGCTCACTAAACGCAGGAATGTCCTTTGGGATAATAATTGGCATCGTTTTAACCTTTTTGTTTTATTTGGCTTGCGAATCGCTGATGATTTCTACAAATTTTGCCCACTCAAGTTTAAAGCTAAACGCAAAAAGCGCGATTAGCGGGATAATCACAAGCAGACTAAAATATGTCATACCAAGCCCAAAGCTAAGCCCAAAGCCCTGCAAAATCGATGGCTTTTTAGCGATGATTTTGTTTGCAATGTAAGAGAGATTCATTTGCCTTGCTCCTTGTCAATTTTTATGAGATTATAAAATACATCTGAATCTCTTACTTTATTTTCTAACTCGCCACAATTTTGGATATTGCGTATTATTAGGTATTTGGTAGGGTCATAGCCTTGTTCTAATTCTCTACTTATTGCATATCCACACACATCAAACTTTTCTTCAAGTATTATTTCAAATGAGCATCTCTTGTCAAAAAAAACAAGGCTATTTTTTGACTTCTTTTCATATAAATATGATTTGTTTTTTGCGCCATAAACTGCATTACCTTGTAAAAATGTCTTGTCATTCTCTTTTATTGTTATTTTATTCACTGATGACTCTTGTAGCTCTATTACTACTTCTATATTGTTTGTTATGGATTTGTAAGTGTCTGTATTGCCATAAAACATAACTTCCACACCAAACGCCACGCCACACGCCAAAATCACAAATGCTAGTAGTTTTTTCATCGTGTTTTTGCTCCAAATCATTTAAAAAGTTGCGAATGTGTGCCGATTCGCAATAGTCGAATTTCATCATTTTCAATCAAATAAATCACTAGCTTATCGCCACCGATATGAAATTCCCTAGCATCTGCATATTCCCCTTTTAGTGCGTGGTCATTTGCGCTTGGTGGCAGTGGTTTATCATTTGCTAATAATGAAAAATATTCCACCATTTTATTAAACTCGCTATCGCTTAATCGCACCTTTGATAAGTCATTGATAAATTTTTTCTCGCGTTTTAGATTCATCGCTTATGCCTTATTTTGTGCTTTTATTGCCTCAAATTCCGCCCTTAACTGCTCCAAAGTAAAACTCTCTAAATTCTCGCCTTTTCGTGCGTTTTCTATCGCCTTTTTGGTTTCCTCATTTGGTATCTCGCTTCTACCTTGCAAGCTAAATGGTATCGCATTTTCGCGTATCACAGCTTTGGCAAATACATTAAACGCAGAGCTAAGATTTAGCCCCATATCGCTTATGATTCGCTCAAATTGCACCTTGTCATCTTTATCCATTCTAAAAGTTACATTTATGGTTTGGGGCTGAATGGATTTTGTTGTTTGTATTGTTTGCATTGCAATCTCCTTATATTTGCTTTAATTTGAAAGACAAACAAGGCATTATGCCATAAATTTACTTAATTTATGGCAGTCTATATGGCGTTTGATAATGCAAAATCCAAATAGATTTTACAGCCATATTTTACAGCTCAATAGCGCGTTTTAAATCCGCGATTAAATCATCAGCATTTTCTAGCCCTACGCTTATGCGGACATCTGCGGGGTTGATTCCTGCGGATTTTAGCTCTTCGTGAGATAGTTGAGAATGCGTGGTGGAAGCTGGGTGAATGATTAAAGATTTGCTATCGCCGATATTTGCCGTAATCGAAAAAAGCGTGAGATTATCGCAAATCTTTAGCGCGTCCTCATAGCTTTGCGCTTCAAAGCTAAAAAGCCCGCTAGATAGCGAATCTGCAAAGTATTTTTTCACCCTTGAATGATACGGGCTAGATTCTAAGGCTGGGCAATCGACTTTTTTGATTTTTGGGTGGGATTCTAAAAATTTGGCGACTTTTAGGGCGTTTTCACTATGTTTTTTGATTCTAAGGGGGAGGGTTTCTAGCCCTTGCAAATGTATCCACGCCACTTGTGGGGCAAGTGTAGCACCGATATTTCTTAGCCATTCTGTGATGATGCGAATACTAAAAAAGGGCAAAGGCAAGTGCGAGTAAATAAGCCCGTGATAGCTCTCATCTGGCGTGTTAAAGGCTGGGTAGCGTGGATTATCTTTTAGCAATGGGCTTAGGCTTTGCCCCTCGATAATCGCCCCGCCAAGCCCGCTCCCTGCGCCGTTAATGTATTTGGTAAGGCTATAAACAATAATATCTATGCCATACTCAAACCCGCGAAACAAAAACGGCGTCCCGACGGTATTATCACAAATCGTAGCGATTTTGTGGCTTCTAGCGATAGATACGATACCCTCCACATCGGGGATAGAAATCTGCGGGTTTGATAGCGACTCAAAAAATATCGCCTTTGTCTTAGAATCTATAAGCGGCTCTAAAGTGCCCAAATCATCGACATCAAAGCACCTAGCCTCTATGCCAAATCGCTTTAGCGTATGCACTAGCAAGGTCTGCGTGCCACCATAGATTTTGTTTGCATAGATGATATTATCACCTGCTTGGGCTAGGTTTGCAAAGGCGTAAAAAAGCGCGGCACTCCCGCTAGAAGCCACCGTGCCAAAGCTCCCGCCCTCTATATCAGCTAGCCTGCGCGCTAAAATGTCGCAAGTAGGGCTTGTAAGGCGAGAGTAGATATTGCCTAGCTCTTGTAGTCCAAAGCGCGCTGCTGCTTGAGATAGGCTCTCAAAGCTATATGCCGCACTTTGATAAATCGGCACGCTAAGTGTGCGCTCTTTGTCGTAGTTATACCCTGCGTGGAGGGCAAGCGTCTCGGGGGCGTAGTTACTATGAGGTAGATTTGGCATTGTTGCTCCTTTTTGGTGTTAGATTTTGCGCTTTTTTAGCGGTTGCAAGCTATTTTTACGCGTTTTGTTGCGCTTTTTTGTGATTTTGCGCGATATAGATTCTGTGCGAAACTTTCGCGTAAAAACATTTTTGCAAAATCGATTTTTGCAGATAATGATTTTGCAAAATTTTGATTTATGCGTTTGAAAATATAGCATTAAAAATTAACAAACACAATATGTGTTTGCAAAAAATCACAAAATTTTATCAAATAAGCAAAATCATAAATCCCCTAAAACACAATCGTCTTATTCCCGCTCACAAACACCCTATCGTGTAGCACCAAATCAAGCGCGTGGGCAAACACGGACTTTTCCACATCTCTCCCCGCTTTTTGCATATCGCGCCAGCTATATGTGTGGTTTATGTGGATAATGTCTTGAGCGATGATTGGTCCTTCATCAAGCATATCGGTTACAAAATGCGCGGTCGCACCGATGATTTTCACGCCCCTTTTATGCGCTTGTTTATAGGGGTTTGCGCCCACAAACGCGGGCAAAAAGCTATGATGAATGTTGATGATTTTACCCGCGTAATGCGCCACAAAATCAGGGGACAAAATCCGCATATACTTCGCCAAAGCAAGCAAATCAGGGGAAAATCTATCGATAATCTCACGCAGCTTCGCCTCGTGCGCTTCAGGGCTCACCCCATCACTATCCACCCAAAAAAACGGGATAGCAAACCGCTCCACAAGGCTAGCTAAGTCGTTGCGATTTGCTATCACAGCCTTTATCTGTGCGTTTAGCTCGCCACTCTCTTCGCGCAACAATAAATCCCCCAAGCAATGATTTTCCTTAGTCGCTAAAATTATGAGCGATTTTTTTGCCTGCGTTTTTAGCGCGATATGCGCCCCGCGTGGCAAAATGGATTTTAGTTTATTTTGTATTTCGGTTATGATTTTGCAATCTAGCGCGGATTCTAAATCTTCCCCCTCCCTTGCGGAGGGGGCTAGGGGGTGGGTAGATTTACCGCTAGATTCCGCAAACTCCACCGCAAAGCAAGTCCGCAGGAAAAAGAGATTATGCTCCCTATCGACATATTCATCTTGCCGCTCGATATTTGCGCCCGCCTCATAGAGCACACGCGAGATTTGATACACCAGCCCCGCGCTATCATTCGTGGCGATTAGCAATGTATAACGCATCTTACGCCCCTTTAAATTTTAAATTCTAGAATTTAAACCCTGCAAACGCGCTTTTATTTAAGAGCGTGAGATTCAATAATTTTCCTCCAAAGTGGCGTTGTAAATGCTATACGCAATCGCGCAAAACGCCAAAAAAATCGCCCCAAAAATTACATATTCCATTATTTATCCTTAAAATCAACACTTGATACGCGATTATATCGAAAAATTATAATATCGCATTTATCGTAGCGGGATTTGCGCGATTTTGGATTGTATTTGCAAGGATTTATGCAAGGTTTTTATGACTCGCTCAAAGTGCGCATAGTCGATATTTTCGCCTTTGTGAGATTTCAAATACTTATCCAAAACAGCGTAGCCACCGATTTTATACTCCCACACTTCCGCGCTCACATTCTCAAAATACAAACTTGCATTGACAAAAAGCCGTTTAGATTCAGCATTGTAGGCGATTTTTTCTATCTTTTCATTGCGCTCATTAAGTAGCGTATTTTCACCCACACTAGAATCTAACTCATTATCCCTTAGCAAATGCAAATCGACTAGCTCACACCCAAGCGCACTTAATGCCAAAAAGTCTTTTTTGGACTTTACAAATGGCACTTTTGGGAAGTCGATTTTCAAAAAATCCACATATTTTTCTCTGTAATCTTTGTGATAAAGCACGGCGTAAATATATCCCAAAATCACTTCGGGCGCGTAAGATTCGCCGTATTTTGCGTCAATAAATGCGCGAAATTCGGGTGTAAAATTTTCGATTTTTGAATCGGATTCAATTAGGTAAAGTGGGAAAATATAGCCATTGCCCGTATTTCCTCCGCCCATTAGCGAAAAATCTACTAATGAATTAGTTATGCTTACATATTGCCAACTACCTTGAATCTTACTTTGTCTCGCTACATTTAACCCCACATTTTCATTTTGTGGATTGCCACGATTTGCCTTTGGCAAATCTCGCAATGACGAATCGGAGGGCAAAAAATGCTTCATTACTTCGCCACGCGGCATACAATGAAATCCCTTTGATTTGCCTGTGTAATATGTCCAGCGCGAATCAAAAGGGCGGTATTGAATCTTTATGTAATTGTTTGGATTATTGTTTGTGCTTTGCAATTCTTTTTGTGCGTATTCCACTTTCCAATCTCGCGAATCTTTTAAATCAAATTCTTTTCGTGCGGATTCACAATCCAAATTCATAAATTTTGTAATGTTGTTTTTGAGTTCTTGTAAGGATTCTTGCGAATCGGTTTTTGAGATACAAAAATCATCTCTACCGCTTACAATGCCCACGCTAGAAACCTTAAAAATATCCTTTACACTTATGCCCTTTTCATATTCAGCGCGTAAGGATTCATTTTGCGGGATAAAGAGATAAAATGGTGCTTTTGGTGCAAGTTCGCTCCACGCGATAGATTCAAGCCCATTGCCTTGCAAAAAGGCGTATTTGTCTTTGCGCTTGCCGTATAAATCGTAATGATAAAGTCGCGCTAATTTATCGTCATATTCAGCCTTTTTCCTATTGTCATTCTGAGCTTTCGTAGAAAGCGAAGAATCTCTATCATTTGATTTTTGAGATACTTCGCTACGCTCAGTATGACAAATAATAGTGGATTGCTTCGTTGTGTTCGCTTCGCTCACACTGCCTCGCAATGACGGGGAGTGGGATTCGTCATTGCGAGAATTTGCATTGCTCTCCACGCCGTCATTGCGAGAATCCGCGTTAGCGGATTCGTGGCAATCCAAATCTTTGTCATATTGAGCTTGTCGCGAGATAAGCGAAATATCTCTATTTTGTGCTTCTTTGAGATTCTTCGGTCGCTTCGCTCTCTCAGTATGACAAATAATAGTGGATTGCTTCGTTGTGTTCGCTTCGCTCACACTGCCTCGCAATGACGGGGCGGGTGTGGATTGCTTCGATTCACTGCGTGAATCTCGCAATGACGAATCAGGGCTTTTTGATTTGCCTCGCAATGACGGATTGTTTTTCGCGCCTGTTTTTACAAACACACTGATACACACGCCTTGCATAATGTCAAAGACATTGTCATCTTTATTGCCATCGGGGGCGACTTCTTTTTTGCGTGCGTTGCCGTGCAAATCTAAAATGTAGATTTTATCAAAGGTGTTTAGCAAATGATAGCGCATACCGCGAAATGTGGGATTGTCTAAAAAGCTATTGTTGCTGATAATAGCGATAATGCCACTATCTTGGGACTCGATTTTTGACTCGGCGAATCGAATGAATTTCACATAATCATCTAAAAGCCATTTGGGATTTTTCTCATTTTGGAGCTTACGCGATTCATAAATGCCCCTAAAATCCTTTTGCTTTGCCTTATCGCTTGGGTTTGCAAAATAGGATTTTATGATGCGCTGTGCTTCGCTGTTTAGATTCGCGCTATTTGGCTCTAAACCATAGGCGATTTTGACTTCGTCCTCATATAGCCCTTTGTTTGCACTCGCTCCGCTATATGGCGGATTGCCTGTGATGATTAAAATCTGCTGTTTTTTTAGATTTTGTGCGTCTGAAGACTCTTGGTTGAGTTCATACATACCTGCAACAAGGTTTGATTTTTCATTTTGCTCATCTTTGGCTGATTTGGCGTAGATTGTATTTGTAAGCAAAATATTTAGTTTTTCGTATTTATCTACCACCTTGCCTGTTTTTTCGTCTATAACTTTCACTATGCCTAATGGGGCGTTAAATTCCTCTTTGAAAGATTGTGAGATTTTAAGGTGTGCGATTGTGTAAGGGGCGATAAGATACTCAAAGCCACTGAAACGATTTAGTAGATTTTTGGGCGCATAATTAAGATTGTCTTTTTTAGCGGATTCTAACGCCTTGCGAAAGGCTTGTAGCAAAAATGTCCCTGTGCCTGTGGCAAAATCTAAAAGCGTGATATTGTCATTATTTAGTGCGCTGCCTAGTCCTTTTGCTTCGCCAAAGTCGCTTTTAAGCGTAGTGTCAATCGCATTTATGATAAAGCTCACAACCGCAAATGGCGTATAATACACGCCACGCAATTCGCGCAAATGCGGGTCGTATTGGCTTAAAAAAGTCTCATAAAAATGCAAATACGGGTCTTTATGCAAGTAGTCGCCAATCAAATCTTTATCCGCGATTTTGTTTAGCTCTATGGTAATCTGCGCTGGGTCAATGTGATTTATAATGCTTAAAATCTCTTTTATAAGCCATTTTAGCGAATCTAACTCATCTAAATTATCCAAAAATCCGCTCATAGCGCGAATCAGCGGGAAGGATTTGGGGATAAACTTTTTGGCATTGTATAAATCGATAAATTCGCCTTGCGTGGCGTTTGGCTCTGTGGAGTTGTTTAGCCGTGCTAAAAAGAGCGCGTAAGTGAGCGTTTGAGCGAAAGAGTCGCAAAAGGACTCAAAATCCAAATCCTTGTATAAAATATCTCTAAAATTTTGATAAAGCGTGGAGATTTGTGGATTTTGCGGGTTTTCTATGAGATTGTCTTTGATAAGTCGTGTGCGCTGTGCTAGGGTAGAAGCAAACTCCAACGCGCTAATAATGGGCTTTGGCGTGGAGCTAAAAAAGAGCGCGAAAAAATCTAAGATTTCGCTTTGTTTTGATACTAGGGCGGATTTGTTTTTGAGAATTGCTTGAATCTCATTTAGGGCGCAAATGGTGATTTCTTGGGTAATGATGATTTTGCCTTTGTCATCTTTGGCGATGCGTAAAAAGCGCAGATAATCGGTGAGAATGAGATTGTCGCTTAGCGTGAGATATTTGGCGATTTGGGCTTTTGGATTTTGATTTGATTCATCGATTAGTCGCGCTAAATCCGCATTCACGCGCTTATTTTCAATGTAGCCTAGTGATAAGCCGTTTTGTTGAATAAGAAAATCTGGCGCACCTGCCTTGTTTTCGCTTTTGTCATTGTTTGGCTCGTGGATAATGGCAATTTTGCTAAAATCTTTGTGGCTTTGGGTTAGATTTTCCAAAATCGCCTTAAATAAATTCTCCAACGCGCTTCGGTGTGTGTGCTCTTTGTCGCTCTCTTTTATCCCGCAAATCGCGGTTAAATAATCGTGTAAAATCTGCATTTGTCCCCTTATTTAGCCCTTTAAATTTTAAAATTTAAATCCCAAACTTCGCGCGATTTGACGCGATTAGCGCAACGAAAGCCCGCCAAATCCCTCAAAAATAGTGCCAAGCACGATACTCGCACTTGATTGCGCCAAGCTCTCCATAAAGGATTCAAATTTATCTTTTTGTAGCCACCGCTCTTGCTTGACTTGACTTAGGGCTTTTAGCTCATCTATGGCGTTTTGCTGTGAGCCTAGCGCGTCTATTAGCCCTAGCTCCAAAGCGGATTTTGCTGTGAAAATCTTGCCCTCTGCAAATTTAGCAGAATCTTCGCGCTTTAGCCCGCGCGCCTCCACCATATCACTCACGAAAGTATCATATTCCTCGTTTATGAGATTTTGCAAAAATTCGCGCTCTTTCTCGCTCCACGCGCGATAAGGCACGCCGATTTCTTTATACTCGCCTGCTTTTAGCACGGAGGGTTTGTAGCCGATTTTGCCAAGCAACTCTTCAATATTGCCCCCTGCGAAAATCACGCCTATGCTCCCTACCAAGCTTCCGCGATTTGCATAGATTTTGCGCGAATACGCCCCTGCGTAATACGCCCCACTCGCCATAGTGCCTTGCGCGTGGGCGACTACGGGGATTTTGGCATTAAGATCTTTGATTAAATCCGCGATTTCCACACTCGCACCCACCGCGCCACCCGGAGAGTCAATCACAAGCAGCACGCCTTTAATGGTGGGGTATTTGTTGATTTGCTCGATTTGCTTGCGGATAGCGTTTGCATCTAAAATCGCACCTTTTAGCTCGATTTTAGCAAGGTTTGGAATCTGCATAGGCTCGCCTTTTGGGATAATAATCAACGCCACGATAAACAAAAACACAAAGGTTTTAAAATATTTGGTAATAAAATCTAGCGCACCTATTATCGCCTTGCCCATCGCCCTACCGATAGGACGAAACACTTTATTAAAAATCCATATTTTATCAAAATACATTTGCACTCCTTATGACATATTGATAAAAGCCTTGTTTGCACCAAAAGCCACAAAATCTAATCTATCTGCCTAAAAAGCAGTCCCTGCATATCTCGTATCGCCCTCTCTAGCCCCACCATAACCGCCCTAGAAATGATACTATGCCCGATATTTAGCTCGCTAATATGCGGAATCTCTACGATACTTTTGACATTTTGATAGTTTAGCCCGTGTCCAGCAAACACGCCTAGCCCTAGCTCTTTTGCGATTTTGGCACAGGAACTAAGTGCTTGGATAGAATCGCTTAATTTGGATTCTAACTCCTCGTGGGTCAAAGTGAGGTAGTTTAGGGCGTTGTGCGTGCGCTCGATATTTGAGTAGATGGCTTCATAGATATTGGAGTATTCGCCTGTGTGTAGCTCTACGCCTAATGCCCCGTATTGCTTTGATAGCTCGATGGATTCTAGCTCGGGGTCTATAAAAGTAGAGACAAAAATCTTGCGTGCGTTAAACTCTTCAATGATTTCTTTTATGTTTTGAGAGCGCATATTTAGCCCGCCCTCTGTGGTTAGTTCCTCGCGCTTCTCTGGCACAAGCGTTATTTTAAAAGGTTTTAGTTCGCATAGCAAATCTACGATATGCTCATCGCAAGAGCATTCGACATTTACAGGGATATTTGAGCTAGTGATGACACGCTCGACATCATCATCTTGGATATGCCTGCGGTCTTCTCTCAAATGCAAAGTGATTTGCTCAACCCCGCAATTTTTGGCGATAAATACCGCTTCTAATGGGTCTGGGTAGTTGATTTTGCGGGCTTCGCGCAGTGTGGCTATGTGGTCGATATTTAGCCCTAGTGCGACTTTTCTAAACATAGATTCTCCTTTTGTTTGGGGGTTTTAGTTTGGATTTTGCGCTTTGAAAATAGAGTGTAATTCTAGCGCAATTTGTTGTTGGTTTTTGTTAGTGGGTGGGGATTTCAAAAAATCTAGCATAATGGCTAAATGCTCCGCGCTAATCCCCCCTACAAAGCGGAAAATCTCCTCCCCCTCTGCGTCCAAAAACATAAGCGTGGGCGTAGCACGCACCCCTAGTGCTAGGCTAAAATTTTTTTGGGTGGTTAAAAATGGCGCGGGATTTTGTGATGATTGATTTTGTATGGAGGGTTGATTTTGTGGATTTTGCGTGGCGTTTTTTTGTGCTAATGTCTTGGCGAAAAAAGGCAAGTTTATCTGCATAGATTCTTTGGATAAAATATTGATAAAATAGGCTTGGTAATGGGATTTTAGGGTGTGTTGGAGGGGGGTTGATTTTGCGATATGTTGAGAGATATTTTTGCAAGGTTTGCAAAAAGGCGAGCCAAAAAATAGCAAAATCGGCTTATGTGTATCGTGCCACAAAATCTCTAAAGAGGATTTAAAAACGCTAGATAGGCTAGAATCTATCTCGCTAGAAAAAAGCACAAAAGGACTTTTGGCAAAATCATTTGCGGTAGAATCTTGCGCATTTTGCGTGTTTGGGGCATTTTGCGTTTTTTGTGCCTCTTGCTTATCTTGCGCGTATTGCGATTCTTGCGTTTTTTGCATTTCTTGGGTTTTTTTAGTGGTGGATTTTGTATCTGTGTGATTTTGTGGGTGGCTATCATTGCAAGCGTTAAGCACGCACAACGCTACCAAAATAAAACCTAGCAAATGCAGGCTAGCTATGGTTTTTTTGTATGGTGGCGATTTGGGTAGGCGTGCAAAAAACATAGTAGCTAAATGGTGGTGCTAATGGCGCGTGATTAGGTTTTGTAATGAATTATCTAGCTGGGCTAGATTTCGCACTTCTTCGATTAGCCTGCCTCTTTTGTCAAAAAGATATATGACAGAGCTATGCTCTATGGTGTAGTCTAGCGCGGAGTCTTTTTGCTCTATCTTGCGTGAATGCACGCCGTAAGTTTTTTTGATTTTTTCTAGCTCATCTAGCTCAAAAAGCAGTCCATAAGAGCGGGCATAAAAATGCTTAGCATAGCTATCTATATCGCTTAGACTATCGCGCTCTGGGTCTAGCGAGACAAAAAGCAGGACAACTTCGCTAGAATCTTGCAGTTTTTCTATGGCTTGTGCGACTAACTGCAAAGTATTTGGGCATACATCTGGGCAGGATAAAAATCCAAAATATATGATTTTATATTTTCCATCAAAATTTGACATATCTACGATGCCCTGCATACTTTTTGCCCCGCTAAATCCATAAGAATGGCTTTTTTGCAAACTCCAATACGCAAGCCCGCCTAAAAATAAAAAACTAAGCAAAATCCCCAAAGCGCGAAAAATACCTGAATTTGGATTAGATTTTGGAGGTTTTATAGCTTCTGGCATTTTTACTCCTTATTTAAATCTTAAAGCCTTGTTTGTGGTTTGCGATAATGTCGCTACAAATGCAAGCGACATTATAGAATTATTGCAAAATCCTACCGATACATATCAAAATCTACCGCAAAGCCCAAATCCCGCCCCTCATCATAAAGTTTTAGGCTATATTCCATCACTTCTTCTATACACACAGAGGGGATAAACTTCCCATCATAGCGATTGTTGCCTGATTTTTTAAAAGTGATGATAGTTGTGCCCATATCCATATTTAGCCCTACTAGTCGCCCCTCTAATGCCCGAAAATCCGCCCCCTCCACACGAAAAGTGATGGTTTTTAGCGGACGCACGCTTTTGGGTATCATCTCTACAGTAACTGCTAAGGGGTCATTATTTGGCATAAGCACTTCGGTAGAATCCGCCTCTTTTGCCTCTTTTGCGCGGGTGCGGCGCGCTTGTGGCGTGTCGCCTGCTAGTTTTAAATCACACACCCTGCGATTTAGCAAGCAATTTCGCTTCGGCTTGTCATCTTCTTCGTTTTGTTTGGCGACTTTTTGGCTATTTTTTAGCTTTTGGCTGACATTACTTATAGAATGTGCGATAGATTCTGCGGAGGCGTCAAACGAACCATTGCGAATCGCAAATATCACAATCGCACAAACAATCATAATGCCCGCAATAATGGCAAATTTGTTGTTATGACTCAATAAAGCTCCTTATTTCACGCTTTTTGCGCCGTGATAATCGCTAAAACTTATTAACAATCTTAAATCCTTTTGGTTAATTAAAGTTAATCTATCCTTTGTAATTATTGTATTTTGGGCGTTATTTTTTGTGCTTTTTCGTGGCTTTTTTGTATTTTGTCGTAGTTTTTAGGTAACTCTTTTGCTTAGTTTTTTTTTTGCTTAACTTTTTTGCGCAATCCTAGATTTTATAAGATTTTTTAGTGGTTATGGTGGTGTGGATTTTGTGGCATTTGACTAGAATCTAGCATAATCCCAAGCTGTTGCAAATGCTTGCTAAGCTCTTTTCTAGCGATGATTTGGGGCTTTATCGTGGTGGTGATTATTTCGCTACCTTTTGCAAATCTCAAATCTAGCCTTGCGACATTGCCCGCTTTTAGCGCGGATTTTAGCCCTACAAACATTATGTGATAGCTTTTTGGCTTTAAAATCAGGCTAGATTTTGGCTCTATGACAAAAGATTCTACTTTTTGCATTTTTGATACGCCGTTTGAATCGCTTGTGGTTTGGTGCAATTCTGTGGCGTTGCTTATGTCGCTAGTGGCAGAATCTAGCGTGATAGATTCATCGCTTAGATTTTCTATTTTGCCAAATGCCGCGCTCATATTGTTGTTTGGGACATTTTCTACGATATAGAGCGTGATTTTTAGCGGTGTTTGCTTTGTCTGCGTGCTTGTAGCGACTTTTGATGTTGAAGTTTGTGTGGCTAGATTTTGTGTGGCTAGATTTTGGGATAAAAAGCCTCCTAGCGACATTGCCAAAGCAGTGATGATTTTATAAGCGGTTTTTTGCATAATGGCTATCCTTTAATGTGTTTTGAAATGTTTTTTGCAATGTTTTTTGCCTTAGATTTTTGTTTGCCTTAGTTTTTTTTTGGCTTAAAATAAAAAGTGCTTGCGCTAGATTTTATTTGCGATTTTAGATTTTGGGGGGTTTGATTTTTTAGATTTTGTGGTGGATAAAATCGCGCGTGTTTGACTACAAACATTTAGAATCCAATAAATCTAAAAATCCCTAATCCCCGCCAAAATACACAAGCGCAGAACCCCAAGTAAATCCCCCGCCAAACGCATCAAGCAACAACAAATCACCCTTTTTTAGCCTACCCTCGCCATAGATTTCATCGATCGCCATAGGGATACTCGCAGCCGAAGTATTGCCATATTTTTGCACGGTTAGCACGATTTGGCTCTCTTGTAGTTTTAGCTGCTCTCCCACAGCGTTTATGATTCGCAAATTTGCTTGATGCGGGATAAAGTGCGTAATATCTTTTGATGAAATATGATTTTTGCTTAAAATATGCTCCACATCGGCGATTAGCGTTCGCACGGCGTATTTAAAAACCTCATTTCCCCTCATTTGTAGCTTGCCATTTGGTTTGATTTCGCTTCCATTTAGAGAGCAAAGATTCCACGCATTTTGGCTAGGCTTGCCATCTTTGTTTTGAGGTGTCATTAGCAAGTCTGCGTATTTGCCATTTGCGCTTAGATGCACATCTAGGATAGATTCTCTCTCTTTGCTAGTGCGTGATATGATAGCTGCCCCCGCGCCATCGCCAAAAAGCACGCAAGTCCCCCTATCACTAAAATCTAGCACCGAGCTTACTTTTTCTGCGCCTACGATTAGGATATTTTGATACACCCCTGATAAAATAAAACTTTTTGCAATGCTTAGCAGGTAGATAAAGCCCGTGCAAGCCGCGCTTATATCAAATGCGGGGGTATTTTGTATGCCAAGTTTTGCGCTTATTAGGCAGGCATTGCTAGGCATAGCGGCAAAATCTGGGCTCAAAGTCGCACAAATCACCAAATCAATATCGCTAGGCTCTAGATTTGCCCTTTTTATCGCAAGTCTAGCAGCCTCCACGCCCAAATCGCTACTGCCTTGAGAATCTAGCGCGAAGTAGCGCGTCTTTATCCCTGTGCGCTTTTGTATCCACTCATCGCTTGTATCTAGCGTCTTTTCAAATTCACTATTTGGCACGCATTTATCTGGGGTAAAAGAAGCAATCGAGCGCAGGGAAGCATAATACATTTTTGTCCTTTGTAGGGTTTGTGTCTTTGTGTTGGTAAATCACTTAGATTCTAGTAGATTCTAAGCCAAATGACACTTTTTGCAAAAATAAAGTTGCGATTTTAGCATAAAATTATTGAAGAAGTGTTTTTGTAGATTTTGTTTTGCATTTATTTGTGCGATTTAGCAAACAAAATCTCAACTTCATCAAATCTTAATATCTTGCGCCACACTCATTAGTATTTCTCCAAAATCAAACCTTGCTTATATTTTGACATTTTATTTTATTGAGTCGATTTTGGGCTGTATTTTTTGGTATTTTTCTACCATTTCACAAGCCCTTTTCTCCCCCGCATCGCAATCCCTAGTAGCGATTGCCAACGCTTTGTCTAAATATCGCTGCACTTGTGCTTTGTCTATTTTTTGCAATGTTGTAGCAAATTTTTTAAGCAAAGCGCGCTCTAAATCATTTTGATGTTCTTTTTTTTCTTGCGATTCTATGTCTCGCTTGCCAGCGGCATACAAATCAGCCAACCTCGCACAGCCAGAAGAGAAGTCCAAATCGCAGGCTTTTTGCAAATATAAAAATATTTTTTTTGCCACACTTAATACGCGCGATGTATTTTTTTCATCGAGCCTAATCTGATAAAAAATCATACTAAAACACGAAGCTCCATATCCGCTATTGCAACTTTTTTCTAAAATCGCCCTTTCTTTATCCATTGCGTTGATATTCTGTTCAAATAAATTAGAAGCTATCACAAAAGCTCCAATGCAGTATTTATTATCTCCACGCTTACACAAATTATGCCAATCTTTCAAAACCTCTCTGCATTTTTTCTTATTTGACTCTTTTTCATAGCAAGAATAAACCTCTTTGTCTTTTGCCTCAAACTCATCGCTATCTAAAAAATGTTGCGCCTCCCATTCGCTTGAGATTTTGGGCAAATCCGCATTAGAATTTGTGTTTTTATTAGCAGATTCTGCATTTGCGCTAAAAACGATTGCTAAAACTAGCGATAAAATTGATTTTTTCATTTTTTTTCTTTACAATAAAAACTGAAAATTTCGCAAAATTTCAAAACGCGCAAAATCTATCTATAAATTTCACAACATCTATTTTGCAAAATCTACAAATGCTTTTTCTATGCGCTCGCACACTTTGGATTCTAGGGCTTTTAGTGCTTGATACACGGCGCATTCTATGGCGCGCTCATTGCTTTTGCCGTGGCTTATGATTACGACTTTATTTACCCCTAGCAGTGGCGCACCGCCGTATTCTGCGTAATCTAGCTTTTTCTTTAGCACATTAAAAGAGCCTTTTAGCAAAATCCCCCCTAAAATCTTTATGGGAGAAGTTTTTATATCATCTTTTAAGATTTTGCTTACCGCGCTTGCCACGCCTTCGGCGGCTTTTAGCACGAGATTGCCACTGAAACCATCGCACACGATAACATCTGTGCTACCATTAAAAATATCGCCACTCTCTACATTGCCGATGAAAAATGGATAGTTTTTTAGCAGTTTAAACGCACCTTTTGTGAGTTCGTTGCCTTTGGATTCTTCTTCGCCATTTGCTAGCAAGCCTACGCGCACATTTTCATAGCCCATCACAGAAGTTGCGTATTCATTGCCCATTATGGCAAATTCTAGCAAGTATTCGCTTTTGCAATCCGTATTTGCCCCAGCGTCTAAAATCATACTTGGCTTATTAGTCGTAGTCGGCATAAGCGTGCAAATAGCAGGACGGGAGATGCCTTTGATTCTGCCGATTCGCATCGTAGCCAAACTCATCGTAGCCCCGCTATGCCCGGGCGATACAAGCGCGTCTGCCTCGCCATTTTTAACTAGCTCTGTGGCGACAAATATGGAGGAATCGTTGCGTTTTAGTGCTTCTGTCGCGCTTTCTTCCATACGAATATAATCGGTGCAATGTTTGATTTTCACGCGGGATTTTAGCGCGTTTGGTAGGGTTGAGATAAGGGGGGATATTTGGCTCTCATCTCCTACCAATATCGCTTCAAACTCACGCTTTTTGATAGCATCTAACGCGCCTAAAACGATAGGTTGGACACCTTTGTCCGCGCCCATTACATCGATGGCTACTCGCAACATAAAATCTCCTTATTGTGCTGATTACGGTTGTGTTGGTTACGCGCTCGTAATTTTGGCTAGTTTTGTGGATTGTTTTTTGTGTGTCCTGCTTGATAGATTTTACGCCTTTGTCTATACTTGCATTTGGTTTGCACTACACTTGCACTTGGCTCACGCACTTGCAAAATCACAAAACTAGCTCAAAAATACTTCGCTTATGACACTTAGCTTAGGGCTTTGGGTTATTACGCCTCTTGCTATGTTTTTTGCTCCGTGTTGTATTCTGTGTTATGCTTGGATTCTAAAAAGATTCTAAAATCTAGCTTAAGAATTTTGCGTATTTAGCCTTTGTATTTGCCACTAAATTTATTCACTTGGTGGGGCAATTTCCAGCTTCCGTCTTTGTCTTTGATAGGTTTTGCAAGCGTGATTTTGTAATGAGTTCTGCGCTTTGCTGCTCTTGTCTTGCTTACTCTTCTTTTGGGGACTGCCATTTTATTCTCCTTTGTGATGATAGTCTAGTTTGATTGATTCGATTTCACTTTGCAAGATAAAATCTAAATCAATAAAGCCATCAAAAAACTCGATAACATCAAATGTCTCTAAGTTTTGGCTTTGTGTATCCCATAACCCATCTGAAATATACAAAACCAACTCTTCATCTAACTCTTTTTCATACTCCTCGCCACTTATATCGCACACTAGCTTGATTTTGCCCTCCAGCCTGCCTTGCAAGATAAAAAGTCCTCTTTTGCCTTGCCCTGCTTCTTTCAGCTCTCCGCATAGTCTAACCCCGTCTCTTTCTAGGCTAAAAGATTTTGGTGTGGAGGATATTTTACGCGCTTGGATTCTCATTTAGATTTGGCTATGGCAAAATCTTTCACTAAAATCGCTCAAAAAACGCTAGCTTAATTTTAAAAATCTTAAAATCTAGCAAATCTCACGCGAGCTAAAGAAAAACGCGATTTCGATTTTGGCATTTTCTAAACTATCACTGCCGTGCACAGCATTTGCATCGATACTTTCAGCAAAATCCGCTCTAATCGTGCCTTTTGCCGCTTCTTTTGGGTTTGTAGCACCCATTAGTTCTCTATTTTTTGCTACGGCGTTTTTCCCCTCTAGCACCATCACTACCACAGGTCCGCTAACCATAAACTCTACCAAATCTTTAAAAAACGGACGCTCTTTATGCACGGCATAAAATCCTTGCGCATCGCTTTTGCTTAGCTGAAGTTTTTTCATCGCTGCTATACGCAAGCCATTGTCCTCAAATCGTTGCACTATCTTGCCTATCACGCCTTTTTTTACGGCATCTGGCTTGATGATTGATAAAGTCTGCTCCATAATTTCTCCTTACCATAAAGTTACTTTAAATTGCTTTTGAAGTTGCCTTTAAAATTGCCCTTGCAATAAAAATGCAATAAAAATTTGCAAAAAAGTAATTTGTGATTATAATGCGCTTATGCTTAAATAATAATAAAAAATTGCTTTGATAAACTTGCTTTAATCATAGAATCTAGCTAGATTTTGGTATAATGCCGTTTTTGCGACATTTTCACATTAAATATACAATAGATAAATGCACGACACAAAATCTTAACATAAATCCTAACAAAGGCATAAAAAGCAAATGCAGCACACCCCTCCGCAAAATCCAAATAACCAACCAAATCCAAATGAAAATCTAACTTCAACCCCCGCTACACCTGCTAGCAACATACCTCAAACCATTTTAGTGCAAGATTTTATAAACCCTGCTAAATCCCTTAGCAATATCGCAAATCCGCAATCTAATTCCTTAAAATCCATTTTTGATTCTGCTGTATTGCCACCTGCTATGTCTGCTAATGATTCTACGCAAAAAGCCACTACACCAGCGCAAAATGCCAAAAGCGAAATAAGAATCATAGAGGGAGAATCTTTGAGAAAAGATTTTGGCAATGAAGTGAGAATCAACCAAAATGAGCGCGATGAATTGTTTGCCATAGAGGCGATACCAAAAGATGAGGGGCTAAATGTGCGCTACCTAATCTACGCATATTTGGGGCTTGGGACATTGCTACTAATATGTATGCCAAAGATATGGCTAAGTAGCGCGATATACTACACAAGCCGTGATATAAACAAACTTCAAACCCAAAGAGATTTGCTCCAAGAAGAAAACAAACGCTTGCAAAATGAGCGCGAAAAGCTAAAATATCAATATCTAAAGTTAAATTCTCAACCCCAAAATCCACGCTAAGTAAAATCTAAGCAAAATGTGGATAAAAACAGCAAAACCACTCAAAATCCAAACGCAAAATCAAAAATTACGCATTTAGATTCTAAATTTTTACTAATTTCAACATAATTTAAGAATATTTTCGTTAAAAAGCACCATTTGTTTTTATGCTTGTTCATAATGCCTAAAATCCACCAAAAAAAAAAGGAGTGCAAAATGAGTTTGTTAATCAATGATGAATGTATAGCTTGCGATGCGTGCTTAGAAGAATGCCCAAATGACGCGATTATCGAAGGTGAGCCAATCTATCGCATAGACCCTGATTGCTGCACAGAATGCGTGGGGTATTATGATGAGCCAAGCTGTGTAAGTGCTTGCCCAAAAGATGCGATTATGCCAGACCCTGATAATGCAGAGAGTTTAGAAGAGCTAAAATACAAATACGAACAACTAAAAAATAAAGAATAAAAGATATAATACGCCATTATTGCTCAAAATCAAACTTAGCATAAAATCATAAGGGGTAAAAATGGCAAAAGTAACCGCAGTCATTGACATCGGCTCAAACTCCGCTAGAATGGCGATTTATGAAAAAACAAGTCGCTATGGATTTCGTCTCATATATGAGAGCAAATCTCGCGTGAGGATTTCGGAGGGTTGCTATGAAAATGGTGGGGCATTGCAAGAAATCCCTATGCAAAGGGCTATTTCAGCGTTACGAGAATTTAGAGCGATTGCCAAAGAGCACAATGCCAAAAAACTCTTTTGCGTAGCGACTTCTGCGATAAGAGACGCACCAAACAAAGCACAATTTTTAGCGCGCGCAAAAAAAGAGAGTGGCATAAATATCAAAGTCATTGACGGAGAAAAAGAAGCGTGGTATGGCGGAGTGGCGTGCGCAAATCTCTCCCACAACAAAACAGGCATAACTATCGATATAGGCGGGGGAAGCACAGAATGTGCTATCATAGAAAATGGCGTGCTAAAAGATTTAATCTCCCTAAAACTTGGGACGATTAGGCTAAAAGAACTATTTTTTGACCATAACAAAAATATCGATTTGGCAAAAGAGTTTATTTCAAAAGAGTTAGAAAAATTGCCTTCGATTTTTAAATGTGAAAATGTATTTGGGATTGGCGGGACGATTCGTGCGATAGCCAAAATGATAAGCAGGCAGGCAAAATACCCCATAAAAACCATTCACGGCTATGAAGTAGAAGTAGCAAAAATGCGCCCCCTTATCCAAAGTATCTACAAAGCAAAAGAAGATGAGCTAGAGGGGCTAGGCGTCCCTCTAGATAGAAAGGACAATATCAAAAGCGGTGCGCTGATTTTTTCTATGCTTTTATCACATTTTGGGGCAAAAAATATCACTGCTAGCGGTGTGGGCGTGCGTGAAGGGGTTTTCCTTAGTGATATGTTGCGCACCCAAAGACATAGATTCCCAAATGGAATCCTGCCATCTCTTGTATCCTTAAAAGATAGATTTGGTATCAATGAAAAAGTCGCCAAAAACCACACTAGACAAGCCCTAGCCATTTTTAGTGCGTTAGCCCCGCTACATAAGCTAGGCAACGAATACACAGCCTATATCAATGTCGCTTCACAGCTTTGTGATATTGGGAGTTTTCTAAATTTTTATGGCAAGTCCGAGCTTGGCGCGTATATATTGCTAAATGGGCTTGATTATGGATTTTCGCACACCCAAAGAGCGGTGATTTGCCTGCTAGTGCAGCATTTAGGCAAGCAGATTCCCAAAGATTCTGCCATAGCGCATATTAGCGAGATTATGCCACCGCTAGAATCCCTGCAATGGCTTAGCTTTATTTTGTCCCTAGCCCATACACTATGTGCCACAGGGGAGGAAAAACTAGCTTATACCTATGCTAGAGAATCCCTCCAAATCCATTGCAAATCGCCACTATATCTTGCTAGAGAGGATATTTCTAGGCTGATTCCGCCTGCCAAAATGAGCGTAGAATTTATCACAGGCTAGAATTTAACTAGATTTTAACTAGGATTAAAATGTCGCAATCCACGCAAACAGCTAAGCAAACACACAAACAAAATCTAAATGCAAAACTAAAAAAACTTGCTATGTTTTGCAATGGCAAGTTTTTGGATAGCTTTGTGCGTGGGTTTGGGTTTATATTAGCGATTATGCCACATTGGCTGTTTTTGGGATTTGTCAAAGCTCTAGGCAAGCTAATGTCATCACTAGATAAAAAATCTCGCTACGATGATGCCAAAAAAAACCTTGATTTTATCTATGGCGACAAACTTAGCGAGGAAGCAAAAAAATCCATCATCAAGCGGTGTTATCAAAACTTTGCATTTGTCATACTAGAATCTATCCGCGTAACCAAAATCCCATACGACAAGCACAAAAAACGATTTGAAGTCATAGATGAGCGTTATTTGCTAGAATGCTTGGATTCTAAAGGTAGCGCGGTGCTTATCTCTGGGCATTTTGGGTATTGGGAGGCGATGGCTACATTTTTGCCACCGCGCTATCGCAAATGCCAAATGGCAAGTCTAGGGCGACTTACAGGGATAGATTCTGTGGATTCGCTAATCATCTCAAGGCGGGAATTTCAAGGGGTAAAATTTATCAACAAAGCTGGAGCGTTTAAGCATTTACTACGACTATATGGCGGGGGAAGCGCACTAGCAGGGATACTCACAGACCAAAGTATCAACAAAAACGAGGGTATAGAAGTAGAATTTATGGGCAAAAAAGCCACGCACACGCCCATAGCGTCTATCTTATCGCGTAGATTTGAAGTGGGAATCGTGCCTGTGTTTATTGATTTTGATGAGGATTACACAAAGTTTTTTGTGAGGTTTTATCCGCCTATTTTTACGCCACGCACGCAGGATTCTAGCGATGATATTTTGCAAGCGACACAAGCCCAAGCCCATATCACAGCCCAAGTGATAGATATAAATCCTAGCAGTTGGTTTTGGTTTCATAGGCGTTGGAAAGATTTTTATGAGGATTTGTATTAGGATTTTGGGTTTTTTGATTTGCGTGGTTTGATTTTGGGTGGGAAAAATATTTGAAATTTTTGATATTTCATTATGTTGGGTTTGGATTTTGCAAATGTTTTTACAATGGAATCTAAATGGATTTTAAATGAGATTTTGTGGTTTTTGTGGAGTTTTTGGCAGAGATTTTGCAAAAATCGCACTTTTTTGCACAAAATCTTTTCCCAAAATCACATAAAATTTGCTATAATCAAAGTTAATCTTTCGTAAATGAGAGATAATTTTTGCTAAGCTACTTAAATTGTTGATATATTCAAATATTTTTTGCATATATTTGCATTTAAGCTAGTGAAGCGATTTTACACAGCATAAAGGAGCAAAAATGTGTGTGAATGTTTTTAAAGGGCTACAAGTAGTAGGTAAAGGTGTCTCTCTAGCGGGACTAGTATGCGGGGTGATGCTAAGCTCATCTTTGCTAAATGCTGCGCCACAAGATGCGAAAACAAAAGCAAAGCAAGCCACAGGCAATATGTCTGCTGACCAACGAAAGAGGGCAGAAGATGGTATGCGAGCGGTGCAAAGACGAGAGAGCTTCAATGAAGCTACCCTAGAAAAAGGCAAAAGACGCTACAAATCTTGCGCGATTTGCCACGGCTCAAAAGGCGATGTAACAGCTCCAGGGCAACTAGAAGGTAGGACTATCCTTGATAGAGACTATGCAGCACTTGTAAAAGAACTGCAAGACTACCGAGCGGGCACAGCGGATAATGGCGGACTAAATGTCATAATGACCGTGAATATGGATGAATGGACTGACCAAGAAATCCAAGATGTCTCTGCGCATATCAACGCTTTGCGCGCTGAATACAACCAAAAAGCAAAAGCAAAAGCTGGCGGAGCAAAAAAGAAGAAAAAGAGAGATGACGATGATGAATAAGCGTCTTGCTTAGATTTTCGTTTTTGATTCTTTTTGCATAGCGTGCTTGCGCTATGTGTTTTGATAGCTACAAATCGCGTTTGTGATTTGTAGCTATTTTTTTTGACTTTTTTAGATTCTGCATTTGACTTCTTTGCTTTAAGTGAATACTTCATATTTGTCCCATTTATACAATATCTTTGCATAAAATTCTTTCATAATATTTTTGCATAATGTTTGTGTGCAATATTTTTATACCACTTCTTTGACTTGCTACAAAATCCAAACAAAAAACACTTCCAAAATCAAAATCATACGATTAAAAAAAAATCCCCAAAATGTGTAAAATCTACACAATGACATAAAAATTTGCAAAAAAATTGCCAACTTTAAGCAAACCAAAAAAAAAAAAAAACGGCAAAATTTTTTTACCAAAATCTTTTGCCAAAATCTAAAGGGCAAAAAATCTACAAAAAAATCTAAAGGATAAAAAATGAACACTACACAAAATCCACATAAACACATTGAAAAAATCAAAACAAATGCGTTAGCAAAAGCGCACATTTACACCAAAAAAATGATAAAAAATGTCGTAATATTTGTTTTTGTGGCATTATTTGCTACGCTAAATATAGCATTATCACAAATCAATGACTCCGAGCTAGAGCGCGAAATCCAGCGACTAGAAAAGCAAAAAAAGATACTAGAGCTAAAAAAGCAAAATAAAAAACTCCAAAAAGAGCTAGATGATGATTCTAGCCAAACGCCACAAAAAGCGCAAAATCAAACTTCCAAGCAAAATCCACAAAATCAAACCCCATACTACGCGCCCAACCAATCACAAAAACCAAAAAGGCAAGTGATTTATGACGAAGATGAGGACGATGATGAAAACACCTACACAAGCACAAAGACAGAAGTGCAAGGCTTTATCCGCGTTGATGGGGGGTATCATATCGGGATTTATATGCTAGGCGTCCCACAAGTCAATCTCGAACTAGGGCTAAATATCAATGAAAATGCGAGGGTTTTTCTAGGTGGTAGCTATGCGTGGGGCAAATATAAGCAATACGATCAATACATCGCAAATGCTTATATAGGGATTGGGTGGATTCCTATACTTTTTGATAGTCCTGTGAGATATGTGCTAGATTCGTATTTGGGTGCGACTTTTGGGCGCGTGTATCTACAGACAGGTAGCTCGCTAGAAGGCTATAAAACATATAGATATAGTGGTAGCGGATTTTTAGCGGGATTGCGCACGGGCATTGCGTTTGACATAGGGTCTCACGCGCAACTAGAGATTGGCACTAGGATAGAGGCGTCTCTTGGGTTGTTAAATCTTGTGGTTACGCCTTATGGTAGCTTTACATTTGTGTTTTAATGCGTTTTTTAATGCGTTTTTTATGTTGGTAGATAAAGGAATCTAAATGAAGTGTTTATCGCATTTTTATGTCTATATTTTTGGCATTGGCGTTTGTTTGGGTGGGGGTGTTATGCTTAGCGGTTGTTTGGATTTGAGCGGGACGCTTGTAGCACAATCACTCCCTCCAAAAACCAACAAATCCATACATTTTCCAAAAGAAAAACTAGGCTTTAGACTAAATGAAAATAGCTCACTAGGCGAAAATCCGCAAGATGGCAGAGCCAAAATCTGTCTTGCTAGCTTTTTTGATAACACAAAAATGGCTTTCCCTGTGTATTTTGAATACAACCCACAGCTAAGCAAAAACGGCACATACACCCCAAATGAAGCAAAAACTCAAGGTAGTTTTGGAGAGATGAGTGGCAGGGGCGGATTTTGCATAGAAGTGGCTAGCGGGTATGATTTGAGCGTATTTACACTTGGAAAATATCCTAGCTTTGTGGTATTTAGCCCCGCAAAACATATTGCATTAGAGGGGATATAGTAGGTGGGGATTTTTCACAATGGCTAAGTCTATCTTTTTCTACAAGGGCGCATTGTGAGTATTTCTTTGCTCAAATGAAAAAAAATCAAAAACACAAAAAGGGGAAATAACAAATGTCGTTAGATTTTGGTTGCAAAAATTTTATTGGGATTTTATTGCAAATTTTATTGGTGGGGTTATTTGCATTTTGCGTTGTTGGCTGTAAGCAATTAGTCGATGATACGGAAGAGAACAAGACTTGCAAACAATCTTGCTGGGATAGATATTTTTCTCAATATAGTGGAAGTGCTTGGGAAACAGCTTCTCAAATCAACTCTTGCACATTGAGAGAATGCGGCTGCTACTACTATTCCTGCAAAGATGAATAAGATTTTTATATCATTAGCTAAATGTTGTAAGCATTTAGTGTGTCATTTTGGTTTTGCTAGATTTTTGATTTTGGATTTTAGCTCGCTTTTTTTTGCGTGGCTTAATGTCTGCTTTAGCGTTATCATCGCCTATTTTAAAATTTTGCTTTTTTTTAAAAAACTAGATTTTATAAAAATGACAAAATCATAGACAAAAACAGCATAAAGATTCTATAAATTTATAAAAATCAGCAAATGACATTTAGCAAAATCTACCACACGCTTGCGATGATTTTGATTTTGTTTGATTTGGTGCGTTTTTCTTTTTGGGTTTGTTTGGCGTTTTTGGCGTGGGATATGATTTTTGCGTCTAGCTCGCTTTGCGATAGATTGGTATTTTTAGATTCTTTTGAAAATGCAAAATCTTTGGCAGATTCTTGCGAAGCGATAGAATCGCTAGATTCTTGTGTGGTGCTTGTGTTTTGATAATATTCCTCAACTAGCGCGTTTTCATCGCTTTTGCCCATATCGATAAAAGTAAGTCTAGCTTTGGCACAATGGCTTTTGTCCCCTTTGCATAGCCCGAAATAAAAATCAATGCTTAGGCTACTTTTGTCCTTGCTCCATTCATACGCATAGCCATATCGCACATCTAGTGGCATCTCATACAAGATGGCATAGCTATGACTCTCCATAGGCAAGACGCGCTCCAAAGCATAGCCAGATTGTTGGTGGATTTTGCCGTATTTTTTGCGGTATAGGTGGTAGGCGGTGGGTATGTCTTTTGCCTCTATGATGATGATTTGGGTTTTGCCTCGCTCGGTGCATTCGCTACTTTTGGTGGCAAATCGCACCTCACAATCCAAATATCCCGCGGATTCCCACTGCCATTTGCCCCATTTATCAGCATTTGCAAGCACTGCTACGCTACTTGCAAAGCACGCTACAAATACCAAAAAAGCTGTTTTTATCAATCTATTTATGCCTCTTGCCATTTTATCCCCTGCTTGCTTTTTGTCAATATGTTTGGCAAACTTTGATACTTAGCAAAATCTACTTTGCTTTTAGCGTATTTTCTATCCTAGCGCATAGCTCCAAAATCAACGCCTTTTTTAGCGAAAAGCTATTGATATTTGCCACCAAATACGCACTAGAATCCAAGATTTTCTCGCACTCTAAGAGGTTGTTTGCCCTCATCGTATCGCCCGTCTCTACTATATCTACGATACCATCACATAGCCCCACAAGCGCGGCTAGCTCGATAGAGCCATATAGCTTTATCACATCGACAGGGATTGCTTTTTGAGAGAAATATTTTGTAGTGATATTTGGCATTTTGGTGGCGATAGTGATTTTGGGCTTTGAATAATCAATCGGCTTATCCGCGTGTGCGCCCACTACCACGCGACATTTGCCTATGCCTAAATCTAGTAGTCTTACCACATTGTAGGGCTGCTCTTCTAGCACATCTAGCCCGACTACGCCTATATCTGCGGCTTGATGATATACATAGGTAGCGACATCTTGGCTTCTCACAAGCATAAAGCAAAAATCGCCTTTTTGCAAGATTAGCTTCCTATCATCAAACTCAAACTCTCCCCCAAAAATGCGCGAAAAAAGCCCCAAAGTATCTTTGGCTATGCGCCCTTTTGGCAATGCGATATTTAGCACACTAGCTCCCAAAAACTACTCCCAATCCAAATCAATAGGGGCTTCTTCTAGCTCTTGCATCGTCTGCGCTCTGCGCCGTTTTTCTAATGCCCTCTCAATAGAGATTCTCATACCGCGAAAAACCATTGTCTCATCATAAATCGCTTGAGCAAAAAACTTCGCCAAATACTTCCCATCGCCACCTGTGAAATACGCTTTTTTTGAGCCGATTGTGTTTTGGATTGTCAAAATGATACTTTTTAGCATTCCATAAGTGATTCCATCTTTGGTATTTAGTGGCAATTCTTTTGGCTCATAAGTGAAATTTATCCCCCCAACTAGCAATGGCGAAATCCTCCCATACGCGCCTATCATTTCATTAAACCCCGGCAAAATATAGCCACCTTGATGACGCCCACCGCTCATCACATCTACCGTGATAGCTGTCCCCGCATCGATTATTACGCCATCGCGCACGCACAGACACGCAGCCTTTCTATCCACGCCAAGCCCCATATATTCGGTAGGTAGCTCGATTATGGATTCCAAATCATAAGTGGTTTTAAAAGTCTTTGTTAGGATTTTTTCGTTTTCTGGATTTACGCTAATGTAGTAAATCTCTTCGTTAAACATTCGCCTATGTAGTGAGCGAGGGAGCAGGTGGGTTACTTTCCCATTGCTCCAAAAGTGAAAATGTGTGTTACCTATATCGCATAATAGCATAGCTACCCCTTTATTTAGATGTTATAAAATCGGCAATTTTGGCAAAATCAAAGTAGTATTTGTTGTAATAAAAAATATTTTTGGTGTAAAAATTTAGTTTATTGCCTAGCATTTTACCAAAGGAATCTTGTGCTTGATAGACTTTGTGAGTGAAATCATCGACATTTAGCGCGATGATAAAACTGCCATTTTTTTCATAAGTATAAAGCGTGTTGTTTGAAAAAGCCATACCCTCTAGGCTTGCGTATTCAAATTTTTTGGTATTTACTTCTCGCAAAGTATGGTCTAACTGCGCTATCTTGCCATCTAGCGTGAGTGCGTATAAGTAGCCATTATAAAATGCAATATCTTTTAGCTCCTCTGCGTAGCTAAACTGCTGTGCTGATACAATGCTAATTAGCTTTTTGGGCGTGGCGGCAAATATGCGCAAATCATCGCCTTGCAAATAAATAATGTTGTTGAAAAATTTTTCACTTGAAACAATGATATTTCTTTGTGTTTCGTAGTTTTGCGTGCTAACGACTAAAATCCTGCCATCAAGTGTGGGAAACACCACCAAAGAATCTAAAAATAGCGGAGCGGCGATAAGCTGATTTACCGCTAGCACTGCGCTACCTTTTTGGCTAAATAGGGATTCTTGTGCGATTTTTTTGCTATTTTCTTGCGGATTTTCTTGCACATTTTCTTGCGCAGATTTTGTCGCTAAATCGTGCGTAGATTGATTTTGGCTAGAAGTTGCAAAATCTATGTTTTGCGTTTTGCTAGAATCTGCGTTATCAAAATCACCCCTCTCAAAATCGCCCCTGCCAAAATCGCTTCCGCCAAAATTACCCCCAAAATCGCCCCCAAGAGAAATGATATGGCTTGTGTTATCAGTGGTTACAAACGCAAGTAGATTTTCCCTCAAACTCGCACTGATAGCGCAGCCCTGTATTTGAACTTCGATTTGCTCTTGCGTGCAGGCGGTGTTTTCTTCTTTCACGGGGCAAGTCCCGCCTTCAAAGGCGTTTTCATCAACCAAACTAGATTTTAGTAGCAAAATCTCCCCGCAACCTTTCGCAAAAATATAATACCCGCCAGATTCGTTCAAAAACTTCGCGTTTTTGGGGATTAGCTCTCGTATTTGCTTGTTTGCAGGGACAAATCCACTTTGTGTCAAAAGAGAGCCATCTTTTAGCGTGGCGACATAGCGATTATTTTGGGCTATGGGCGTGGGGAAAGATTGTGAGAAAATAATCTGCCCATCGATATTAGCAGGCGTATAAAATTTTTTGGAGCTACACCCAAAAAACAAAACGCACGACAAAGCCACAAAAATAAACCCAAATATATGCTTACAGCGCGCAATCTTTGCAAAATCTACGACAAAAATACGCTTTGATAAATTGCTAAAATCTTTCATCATTTGCACCATTTTGTTATTTGGATTTTTGCTCGCTAGGCTTTGTGGCAAAATCATTGCTAGATTTTGGGCTAGATTCTTTGTCTTGCGGTGTTTCAAGCTTGATAGATTCTAGCTTTGTGGATTGTAATGATATTTTATCTATGCCATAATGCTCCATTTGCCTAGCGATAGAATCTAGGCTAGATTCGCTAGACACACTTTTTAGCACCTCACGCGCTTTGGCAATATCGTTATTTTTAAAAAGCAAATACGCTTCTTGGATTTTGGCAAAATCTTTTAGAGAATCTGTATCTTTTTTGTTTTTGGCATTGCTATATATGGCATTTAGTGCATCTTTGTCCTCTTTTAGAGAGGCTAGCTCATATTGTGCGATTTGTGCGATTAGCTCATTTTTGGATTCTTTTAGCCCCTCTAGCTCTTGCATTCGCTCTTCTTTTTGGCTTGATAAATTTGCATAGACAAATGCGTCATAAAGTTTTGGGGCTTTTGATTTTAGATTTTCGCGTAAGATGGTGTTTTGTGGCGATACAAGCAGTTCATCATAGATTTGGCTAATCTCTTTTGCATTTTTTTCCTCTACATAATCGCTAGCTACGATAAATCCTACCCAAAGAATGATGATAGAAACAATCCCAAGCAATACAAATTTGTATTTTTTAAAAAGCCTCTCTATCTTAAAAGCATTTTCTAATAGCTTCTCATCATTTTGAAATTCACTTTTTATATGTTCTAAATCCTTGCTTAGCTTACTCACTTTTGCTCCTTTTTGTTATTTTTGGTGGTCAAATCACCGCCAATGCCCTATTTATCAGCCCCGCCACTAGATTTGCTACCAAACCCACCGCTACTGCCAAATCCTTTTGCCCCTCGCTCGCTTTGTGCTAGCTCATCTACTTCGACAAAATCCACCTGCCTCACTCTTTGCACCACTGCTTGAGCGATTCTATCGCCTTTGTGGATAGCAAAATCCTCTTTGCTTAAATTGATTAAAATCACCATTATTTCCCCACGATAGTCGCTATCAATCGTCCCGGGCGTATTTAGCACGGAAATCCCATTTTTGATAGCTAGCCCAGAGCGGGGGCGCACCTGTATTTCATAGCCTTTTTCTATCTCAAACGCTAATCCCGTGCGCACTGCCACTCTATCGCCCGCTTTTAGCACCACCTCATCGATAGAATGCAAATCAAAGCCCGCCGCCTCTGCTGAATGATAGCGCGGGATAATCGCTTCATCGCTAAGTCTTTGCACTTTTAACATAGGGGTATTTTTGCCAAAATCCATTATGATTCTCCAAAATCTATATTCTGCTAAATCTTACTTAAACTTACCCAAATCTGACTCAAGTTTTACTCAAATCTCACTCAAAATCAATGGGCTTATACGAAATGCTTAAAATCTCAAAATCACACTCGCCACGCGGAAGAGTGATATTTACCTCATCGCCTACTTCTTTGTCTAGCAATGCTTTTGCGATGGGCGAACCATACGAAATAAGCCCTCGCGAAGAATCACTCTCAATGCTCCCCACAATCGTATAAATGGATTTTTTCTCACTATCCAAATCCAAAATCTCAACCGTGCTACCAAAACTTACTTTATCGTGTGGCAATTTTGCAGGGTCGATTATTTGCGCATCGGCTAGCATCTCACTCAAATCTTTTATCCTAGCGTCAATAAAAAGCTGTTTTTCTTTTGCTGCGTGGTATTCAGCATTTTCTTTCAAATCCCCGTGTGCACGGGCAATATCGATTTCTTTGATGATATTTGGACGCTCGACTTCTTTTAGATTTTTTAGCTCGGCGCAGAGTTTTTGATGTCCATATTGTGTGATTGGCTGCATAAAATTCTCCTAAAAATATGAGGGGATATAATACCAAAATTTGTTAATTCATTAACATATTTGCGACATTTTGCGCACTTCCATAATATTTTTTTGAATGCTTTTTTGCTAGATTTTTTTCCGTAGAAATGTTTGAAATATTTTTGGCACTCATATTTTTTGCATTTTTTGCGCTAAGGTAAGCCCAAAGCTTTTTTGCGCTAGCGATGAAATGCCCATCTTTTGCTCTCTCTAGCTCGCATTCAAACGCGTTTAGTAGATTTTTGGCAGTCATATCGCTTTGTATTAGCTCTTGGTGCATTTTGGATTCTCCTCTGCCAGCCTCCTCGCCACAAAGGGCGTTGTAAAAAATATTTGCTAGCCCTATGTAGCGTAGTTTGACAAATGTCCTAGCGATAAGATAATCTAGTGTCGCGGCTTTGTAGCAAAGCACAAAGGGAGTGCCTAAAAGGGCTGCTTCTAGCGTGGCAGTCCCAGAGCAGATGAAAGCAAAATGAGCTTTTTTTAGAGAATCTTGCGTATCAAAACTTAGCTCAAATCCGCTTAAATCGCCATATATCAGCTCTAATTCCTCTCTACTTTTATCCCCAAAAAACGCAGGGACAACAAGGATTTTAATAAAATCTTTTTTTGGATTTTGTTGTGGATTTTGCGCGGTTTTGGTGCAGTTAGTTTTTGTGCAAGCGGTTTTTGTGGTGGTTTTTGTGGCAGTCGAGTTGGTAGCATTCGCCAAATTAGCCAAATTAGCAAAGTTTGCAAAGTTGATAAAGTTTGCAGATTTTGCAGATTTTTTTGTCGCTACTTTTGTGGATACTTTTTTTGATACATTGCAAAAATCATTGCTAGATTTTAGCATTGTTGATTCTAGTGCGTTTGCCACCTCTCTAAAAGTAGGGAAAATCCGCGCTATCTCTCCCCTCCTAGAGCCCGGCATAAATGCAATGCGCATTGCGTTTGACTGCGTGGTGTCTTGATAAGATTTGGTAACTTTTTGTGTTAAGCCTTGTTTTTGAGCTAAATTTTGCTTAGATTTTGCCTCTTTTTGTTTGGATTCTCTTTGCTCTATCGCTCCAAAATCTAGCTCATCAAGCAAAGGGTGTCCCACAAAGCAAATTTGTTTTGATTTTCTAGCTTTGGCTGAATAATACCCCACCTCAAAAGGCAAAATCGCTAACAATTTATCAAATACCCTCTCTAGCACCTTGACACGCCACTTTTTCCACGCCCACACTTGAGGCAATATGTAGTAATAAATCGGCGTTTTGATTCCACTAGATTTGATTTTTTTGGCAAGCGGGATATGAAACGAGCTAGAATCTAAAAAAATGATTTTATCAGCCTCTTTTGCGATTTTTAGTAGTTGGCTTTGTGCGTGCAATATAAAAAAAATCTTTTTTGCCACATCGACAAAGCCCATTATGGCAAAATCCTGCGAGAAAAATAATGGCTTAAACGATAGGTGTTTTTTGATGAAATCATTTGCTTTTTTAGCAAAATCTAATTGCGCAGAATTTTGTGTAAAATCTTGCGTAAAATTCTGTGCAAAATCGATTTTTGCAGAATCATTGTTTGATAAAGTATGGCTAGATTTTGTGCTAGTTTTTACGCAGGTTTTAGTGCTAGATTTCGTGCAAATTTTATTGTGAGTTTTTGCAGAGGATTTTGCGTGAAAACCCCTTTGCAAACTCCCTTGCAAATCACAAGATTCCCCCTCCAAAAAAATCGCAAATTGTTTTGCCACTTGTTCTTGTAAGTTTTTATCAAAAATCCCTAACAATTCGATTTTGCCCTCTATGCGCTCTATTTGCGTAGTATTTTGTTGTGGATTTTTTTTTGTTAGTAGGATTTTATCGCTTTGATTAGATTCTTTTGCGCCGTTTTTTTCTTGCGTTTTGCCCTGTTTACCCTGCTTGTATAGGTTTTTTAGTATGCACAAAACCACTTCTTTTGCGTGTAGGTTTGAGCTTGGTTCAAGTGCGCTAAATAGGATTTTCATTTGCTATCGCTTTTTAGTTGATTTGGCATTTTTTAGGCGTATTGTGAAAGGCAAAAACCACAAATTGTATAATATTTTACTTAATTTTTTTGCTTTAACATTGTATTTATGTTCTAGGGGATAAAAATATTTATTAAATTATGCTAAATTATCGATTAAATCCTGCCTTATAAATGGCATATAACAATACTTAAAGGACAAATAATGGAATTTGAAGCGAGCCTAAAAGCTAAAAATCTAAAATCCACTCCACAGCGCATCGCAATCCTACGCGAAATCCAAAAAAATGGGCATATCGGCGTAGAAGACATTTATCAAAATATCAAAAAACATTATCCGTGCATATCGCTTGCCACCGTGTATAAAAATGTCGCCACGCTAAATGAGGCGGAGATTTTGCGCGAAATCAAAGCCCCCACACAAAAGCAAAAATACGAGCTAGCCTGCGACAAACACATACATGTAAGCTGCGATAGATGTGGCAAACTCCAAGATGTCTATGCCGATGTAAATGCGCTATCTAGCGAATGCAAGCAAAAAACGGGGTTTGATTTGTTTGATATTTCTGCGGTATTTATCGGCGTATGCCCAGAATGCAAGGCAAAAGAAAAAAGCATATAAAATACTTGCTAAAACTTCCATATAATACTAAAAAATATTACTTCTTTATAGCTCTCATTTTATTTTAAGATTAAGGTTTGCAAATCCCCATTTTGCCAAAAGATAATCATTATTGCGGGCGCAATGTGTGTTTAATGCTTGGACGCACGATAGTGTTGCGATGATTCTTAACTTTGAGCGATTTTGGAGTGATTTTGTATCCTAAGTGTGAATCAATCCACTTGCACTGATTACAAATCCTGCGAAATATCCCGTCCCACTTTGCCTTTTCTAAGCTTCGCGCCCTATAATGCTATGGCAAAAAAATCACAATTTCCACTAATGGCAATTAGCACAAACACCATAGTGAGAATCGCTATTTAGATTCTAATGATTCGTCATTGCTAGGCAGCGTGTGCCAAGCAAACACAACAAAACAATCCAAAAAATATCACAAACTAAGAATTTTTATTGCCGCCATTGCGAACGCAACTTGTTGCGCGTGGCAATCTATGGTTTTTATCATTGCAAGAATTTGCGTTATCGCCATTGCAAACAAATGTTTTTCCGTCATTGCGAGCAAAAATGAGCGTAAGCGAGTTTTTGCGTGGCAATCCAAATCTTTTTTATCGATTGTTTCGGCTTTTTTAAAGCCTTGCGATAAGAAAGCAATGTTAGATTCTAGTGAATCTTGTAATGATGATTTACTAGAATCTAGCGTGTTTGAAGTTGTGCGTGAAGTCGCCCCCCCCCCCCCCGTTTTCGCGCAAAGTCGTGCAACGCTAAAACGCAAAATCGCTTTTGCTAAAAAGTAATTCACAATGATTGAGCCAAGCATTATAGGTAAATATGCTACTTTCCAAAATGCGTAGAAAAATAGCGATGAGAGAATTAAAAAGATTTTAGCCCAAAGAAAATGCGCTCTAAATTTCGCATTTTTTAGCAAATGAAACACTATCCACACAATAGGCAAAAATGCAAAAATAAAAGCAAATGATGAGAAAAGCATAGACGAGTCCTTTGAAAAAAATATATGAAATTTTGCAAAAATCAAAAGCGTGATTTTAGCAAAAAATGAGCGTGATTTGCAATGCAAATCAAAACAAACCTAATTGTAAAATCTTTGTAAAATCTGCTTTTGTAAGAGATTTTGGATAAGAAAAAAGGCTAAAATTTCAACAAATCCTACTCATACCAAAAAGAGCAAAAATAAAAATGGAGCAAGATACAATGCTAACGCACAATATAGGACAGAATCTAACCCAAGCGCATAGTCAAAACGCGCTACAAAATAGCGCGCAAGAGAGTAATCCCGCGACAAAAAAGACGCAATATAACGCTCAAAATCTTGTCTATATCCTAGAAGATGACAAAAATATCGCCGAGCTTGTGGCGTATGCGCTAAAAAATAGCAATCTAGATTCTGTAATGTTTGAAAACGCGACTAGCCTTTATAGCGCGCTAAAAGCGCAGATTCCCCAAGTGCTGATTTGTGATATTATGCTACCAAATGAAAATGGGCTATCCGTGATACAATCGCTCAAATCAAACCCCAAATACAAAGACATCGCTATCATCGTGCTTAGCGCACTAGGAAGCGAATATGACAAAGTAAGCGGGCTAGATTTGGGCGCAGATGACTATCTCACAAAGCCATTTTCTGCCCTTGAACTCATCGCACGCGTAAAGGCGCAAATACGCCGAAACAACGCCTCCCCACAAAGCAAAATCTTGCAATACAAAGGGCTAAAAATACAGCCAAACTCGCATAAAATCAGTGTCGATGAGCAAGAATGCCACCTCACAAACAAAGAATTTGAGTTGCTTGTTTTACTTTTCACCCACCAAAATAATATTTTTAGCAAAGATGAACTGCTTGAATCTATCTGGGGATACAGCGTGGAAAACACGCGCACGGTGGATATGCACATAAGCTCACTTCGCACAAAGCTAGGGATTTATGGCAAATGTATCACAAATATTCGCTCTGTGGGGTATCGATTTGATGAGGTTTTATAAACGCTCTGTGGAAAAGAGTAGCCCAAGCACTCATAGCCACAACGCCCAAAATCTCATAACCCCCCAAAGCCCCAAAAATCACGCCAAAATCCACCCCACGCCACAAAGCAATCAGCAAACCAAACATAGCCCAAATACCCAAACAAATCTTAGCCAAAATCCCCATACAATCTACAAGCCAAAGAGTTTATCGCGCAGGCTTGTGGCGTGGATTTTTGGGCTTATCGTAGCGGTGCAATCTCTTAGCATACTCATTAGCGCGGTGTTTTTGCACCAAGCGCATAGAGAGGAGCAATTTAGCGAGCTAGAACGATACGCAAACAAACTCGCAATATCGCTAGAGCAAAGCCTAGCGCAAAATTTCTTTTTTGACAAGCTAGATTCTCCCTATCGCGTGAGTTTGATTAGGCTAAATGGAGAAGTGATTTTTGATAATAGGCTTAGCATCGCAAGCCTTGATAATCACTTAGAGCGCGAGGAAGTGCGAAATCTACTGCAAGGCAGGGGCGGTAGGGCGGTGCGCCTTTCAGATTCAGAATTGAGAGAAAATCTGTATTTTGCACGCTTTGTGGAGGTGGATTTGCCCATAGATTTTCAACCGCAATCCACGCCACAAACGCTCATTTTACGCATTAGCACGGAGAAAGATTCGCTTTTTGTCGTGCTCAAAGATTTTGCCCCGCTTTTTGCCACACTGCTAGTTTTTAGCGCGATTGTTAGCGTGGCTCTTGGCTTTTTGCTTGCACGCAAAATCTTGCACCCTATCAAAAATATCGATTTGTCCCACCCCATTCGCACCAATCCCTACACCGAGCTCCACATTTTTATGCAGCGCATCTCCAAGCAAAAAGGCAAAATCAAAAAGCAATTAAAGCGCATAAAGCAGGGCAAACTGCGCTTTGAGCTTATCACGCAAAATATGAATGAGGGCTTTTTAGTCCTTGATAGTGCGGGCAATATCACGCAATGCAATGAGAAAGCGTTGCAGATTTTGCGCTTAACGCCAAATATACAACATATCAATATTTTTGCGTTTTTGCGTGAGTTTGGCAATGCGGTGCAAAATAGCATAGATTCTGGAAATGAAGCCTTTGAAATCAGCATAAATGAGTATTTTTGCCACACGATTTGTATGCCCATTTTTGTGAAAAACAGCCTTAAAGCGATAATGATTTTGCTCTTTGATAAAAGTGCCCAACGCGATATTTTGGCATTGCGAAAGGAATTTAGCGCAAATGTAACCCACGAGCTAAAAACGCCTCTATCTGTCATACTCACAAGCAGTGAAATGCTCTGCAGTGGGCTCGTGCAAGAGCGCGACAAAGAGGAATTTATCGCCAAAATCTACGCAGAATCTAAGCGACTTTTAAAGTTGGTTGATAAGATTTTGAAAATCTCATTTTTGGATAACGCGCTTGATAAAAATGGCGGTGAAAAAGAGCGCGTGAATCTCGCAAGTGTCATAAAGCAGATTTTGCCAAATATTGAAAATTTGGCGCGTGAAAAGGGGGTAAAATGTGAGTTTGTGGAGTGCGGCGAGATTGCGGAGCTTGGGGAGTGTGTGGGGCGTGAAATGGGGACACAAGAGATTTTGGGAATCCCTGCGTTGCTTGAAGATATGGTGTATAATTTGTGCGAAAATGCGATTAAATATAGTGGCGAAAATGGCGTGGTGAAAATCATTTTGGGGCGCGAAAAAGATTTTAAGAAAGATTTTGAGAGTGGAGGAAGTGGCGAGAAAATGGACAAGACTTTGGGCGAAAGTGGCGCAAGTAGTGATGATGGCGTGGTGTTGCGCGTGGTGGATAATGGCATAGGAATCGCGCCAAATGAATGTGAGCGAATCTTTGAGCGATTTTACTGCGTGGATAAGTCGCGCTCTAAAAATTTGGGTGGCAATGGCTTGGGACTTGCCATAGTCAAGCGCATCGCTAAAATCCACAACGCCACAATCGCCGTGCATAGCGAATTAGGGAGGGGAAGTGAGTTTGTCATCACATTTTCAAAGATGGTGTAAATGCCTTAATCTACCTGCTTACAAACTGCTAAAACTAACAAATTCTCAAGCCCCCAAAATCTTAAAAAGTGGGTTTAATCTTTTTTATTTTTGGTTCTCAAAAATAAAAAGTTAAAGCATAAAAACATTTGATAGCAAAATCTAAATTTTTTTGCCATAGTTGCGCTATTTAAAGCCTCCATTTAAAACTTTGTGGGCTTTTTTTGAAAGGCTTAGATTTTGACAAAAATCTTATTTGTAGCAAATTTTGTTGTCATTGCGCGATTCTAGGCTTTTGTGAAAAAGGCTAGAATCGTGGCAATCTATATTGCTAAAATCACAAAATATGTTTTTTTTGAATCTGTAAAGTGTGGATTGCCACGCTCGTTTCACTCGCTCGCAATGACGGATATTTCTTTGTCATATTGAGCGTTAGCGAAATATCTCTACTTACATTTTGAGGTTTTGAGATACTTCGCTTACGCTTAAGTATGACAATGTTTTTTTGTTTATGGATTGCCACAAATCTGCTTCGCTACGCTTTGCAGATTCTCGCAATGACGGATATACCCACCCCCCTAGCCCCCTCCGCAAGGGAGGGGGAAAATTTTGGCAATTCCGCAAAGGGAGGGGAAAGAGGCAAAATGCTCTGCAAAGTAGGGGGAATTTTTATCGTCATTGCGAGAATTTACGAAGTAAATTCGTGGCAATCCACACTTTACAAATTCAAAAAAAAAAAAAAAAACATATTTTGTGATTTTAGCAATATAGATTGCCACGCAAGTCTTACGACTTGCTCGCAATGACGGAACTTTTGACAAATCAGCTCGCAATGACGAAAAAAACCCACCCCCTTAATCCCCCTCCGCAAGGGAGGGGGATTTTGGATTTTGCTTGCGCAACTGCGCCTACTCGCGCTTACGCGCTGAATAGCTACTTCGTAGCTGCGGGCTTGTGCCACGAATTTACTTCGTAAATTCTCGCAATGACGGATATTTCGTTATCATATTGAGCGTTAGCGAAATATCTCTGCTTACATTTTGAGGTTTTGAGATACTTCGGTTTCTTGCGAAACCTCAATATGACAATGTTTTTTTTATTTATAGATTGCCACGAATCTACGCAAAGCGTAGATTTGCACAATTTTGATTTTGTAGTAGAGTTTTTGTGTGGTTTATGGGGGTTTTTATGTGCTATGATTTTGTCGGCTACCAAATCCACCAAAATCCACTAAAGCGTTAAAATCCACAACTTCAATAAAATCTATGACAACTCCCCAAAACTCCCCAAAACAACTAAATTCTTTAAGAATCTAAAATCTAAAAAACCAAAAATTAGCCAAATTTTACAATCTAAAAATCCCACAAAAAACCCACAAAAAAAACCTCTAAAAAAAACAAAAAACTCTAAACCCAAAACCTCTTAAACTCAAAAAAAAACCTCAAAAATCCAAAAAAATCCGCATAGATTCTAACGCAACCAACCCCCCAAAAATCCGCTATCTGTTGCCAAATCTTGCCAATGCCATCTCTAAATCCTCTTTGGTGTCTATGCCTATGCTTTGGCTTTGCACGATTGCCATTTGGATAGTCTTGCCCTGATAGATTGCGCGGAGTTGCTCTAGCTTTTCGATATGCTCTAGCGGGCTAGAATCTATGTCATTTGGTAGAGCGCAAAACTCACGCAAAGACTCCACACTATACCCATACACCCCTAGATGTCCATAATATGTCGCGCTATTTTGTAGATTTTGTGCCTTGTCTTTGTCTCGCCAAAATGGAATCACAGAGCGCGAAAAATAAATCGCTTCATTTCTAGCGTTTAGCACCACTTTGACAAGGTTTGGATTGTGTGCTTCTTGCTCGCTTATCTCTTTGGCACAGCTTGCCATAAAGGGAGGATTTTTGCCATTTGTTTTTTGCATTAGATTTTGCAAAGTTTTTATCACGCTAGATTCTAAAAACGGCTCATCAGCTTGGATATTTATGATGATTTCATCGCTTTTTAGCCCTAGTTTTTGCGCAGCTTCATTGCACCTATCTGTCCCGCTTTGGTGGTGCTTTGCGGTTAGCACGGCTTTTTGCCCCGCTTTTTTGCAGATATTTAGCACCGCTTCATCATCGCAGGCTATGCAGACTTCATCGACTTTGCTCGCATTTTTTGCGGTTTTTATTAGCATCGGTTCGCCTTGTATGTCGGCTAAGATTTTATTAGCAAAGCGCGTGGAGGCAAGCCTAGCTGGGATAATTATCATTTGTTGCTCCTTGTTTTTTGTGGTTGGTGGATTTTATGCTGGATTTTGTTTTTTAGATTTTGCTATCATAGCCCGCCAAATCTCCGCACCCTCTTGCCAAAATCAATGATGATTTTTTCTAGCTCTTCTGTGTAAAAATCTGGGAAAAAACTTTTGCTAAAAAATAGCTCTGCATAGCTAGCCTGCCACAAAAGGAAGTTTGACAATCGCTGCTCCCCTCCCGTGCGGATAAGCAAATCCACACTAGGCAAACCGCAAGTATCCAAATTTTGCTCGATAAGCGATTGGATTTTGGCAGAATCTAGTTTTTGTCGTGGATTTTTGGGTGGATTTTGGCTTAGATTTTGTTGGATTTTGGCAAATGCGCGGGCTAGCTCATCTTTTGAGCCATAGTTTAGGGCTAGGGTTTGGGTTAGGTTTTTGTAGTTTTTGGTGCTAGATTCTAGGTGTTTGATTAGGCTTTGTAGTTCGCTACTAAACGCGCTTATATCGCCGATAGCGCGGAATCTTATTTGGTGTTTGTGATATGTTTTTGCCTCATTTTTTAGGTATTTGCCAAGTAGTTTTAGCAAAAAATCTACTTCTTGTTTTGGGCGATTCCAATTCTCTGTGGAAAACGCATAAAGCGTAAGATAAGCGATATGATTTTTGGCACACCAAGTAGTGATTTCGCGCACTCTTTTTGCCCCCTCTTTGTGCCCAGCTTTGCGTCCTTTGCCACGATTTTGCGCCCACCTGCCGTTGCCATCCATTATGATAGCTAGATGAGATAGATTTGGGCTAGTAGCTAAGAGGGGGTTAGATTTTGACATTTTGTGCCTTTTTTGCTTTTTAGATTTTATGCTTTTTTGCGTGTCGTGGCAGTCGTGGTTTTTGTAAATGCGCATTATATCTTTAATAAAAAAACACTTTTTCCGCAAAGACAACGCACAAACATTTGGCACGCAAAATCAGAAATGATGATATTTGCTAAGCAAGCACTTTTGCCAAACGATGATTAAAAAAATGTTGTCATTGTAAATAATGCCCTTGCAAATAATGAAAGGCTAAATTATGCGCAAACCTCAAAAAAAAGTCTAAATTTACCTAAAATCTAAAAAAACAAAAAAATCTTAAATTATGTCTTGTATGATGAATAACAATTTTTCGCAAAATCTAGCATTTAGTGTAGGTTTAGCAGTTGCCACACTCTCTCGGCGCGAATCCCCCTCCCACCTTGTGCTGCCTTAAACTCCTCGCTTAGTAGCATATCTCTATTTGTTTTTTCATAGCTTTTATCGGTTTTTGCTAGCTCGTCCATTTCGCTTTGTGCGCGTTTGTAGAGGATTTTGCGTGCAGTTTTTGCGTGCAGTTTTTGCTCTTTTAGCGCGTCGGCATACTCGCGCACGCTATCAGTATTTTTGATTTCTAGGGTGTTTGGATTTGCTTTTTTGCCCTCTAGCGCGACTTCTGGGAGGATATTTGTATAGTCTTGGCTAAACACATTTTTGCCATTAAAATTTGCCCCCTCATATAGATTTTGCATTTTTTCATAGATTTTTTGAGATTCTTGCTCGATAGCCTGCATCGATTCATCATTTTCATTTTCCTGTGCTTCCTCTAGCTTTAGGGCTAGTTTTTCATAGTTTTTTTGGTATTTTTGTAGGCTATTTAGCGTTTTTGTCATTAGCTCTAGTTCGCCTAGCGCGATATTTATCGCGTTTAGGTTATGGTTTGTCGTATTATAAGATTTTTTGATAGAATCTAAATTTTCTAATGAAGCAGGTTTTGTTTTGAAAGATTCTGCGGATAGCGTTGGTCTTTGCGCGATTTTATCGCTACTTTGTGGGTTATCTGCATTACTTGTATTTGGGCTTATATTTGGCTCATTTATGCGCAATGGCTTAGAATCTGCTTTGATTTGCATTTGCTCTCCAAATAGATTTTGGTTATAAATGTCTTTGTGCTAAGTCAAAATCTAATTTTGCCCCGCACAATTTGCACAACTCACACAGCCCCTGCACAGCCTGCACAAAACACATTTATCATAGCGTTTGTTGCAAAGTCTATTCCATATCTTGTTCTAGGTATTTGGTGTGGATTTTGGATTTTAAGAAATCCGCATTCCCCATCATTTTGATATGAAATGGAATCGTGCTTTTGATTCCCTCTATCTTAAATTCCCTCAATGCCCGCTTCATTTTTGCAATCGCTTTGTTTCTATCCTCGCCCCACACGATTAGCTTGCCTATCATCGAGTCATAAAACATAGGGACGACATAGCCCGCATAAGCGTGGCTATCAAGCCTCACATTTGCGCCACCGGGCGTTATCCATTGGGTGATTTTGCCAGCACTTGGGTAGAATTTTTCAGGGTCTTCGGCGGTGATTCTGCATTCTATGCTGTGCCCGCTAAATGTGATTTCCTCTTGGCTTGGGAGCTTTTCGCCCTCCGCGATTCTTATCATCCACTCGACTAAGTCAAGCCCGCTTACCATTTCACTTACCGTGTGTTCGACTTGCAAGCGCGTATTCATCTCCATAAAGAAAAAATCTTTGTTATTAGAATCTAGCAAAAACTCAAATGTCCCAGCCCCCACATAGCCGATATGTTTGGCGGCTTTGACAGCGGTTTTTAGTAGATTTTCGCGCACCTCGGGTGCTAGCACCACAGCGGGGGTTTCTTCGATTAGTTTTTGTTGCCTGCGTTGTGCGGAGCAGTCGCGCTCGCCTATGTGTAAAACATTGCCGTGTTTATCGGCTAAAATCTGCACTTCGATGTGCTTTGGCTTGTTGATAAATTTTTCCATATAAATCGTGCCATCGCCAAACGCACTCAAAGCCTCGCTTTCAGCGGCAAGATAGAGGTTTTTTAGCAGGCTTTCATTTTCCACGATACGCATTCCCCGTCCGCCACCACCTGCTGCGGCTTTTAGGATTACAGGGTAGCCGATTTTTTGGGCGACTTCGTAGGCTTGATTATAGTCTTTTAGCGCACCATCGCTACCCTCTATCACAGGCACTCCCGCGTCTTTCATCACATCTTTTGCTTTGGATTTATCGCTCATTAGCACCATCACATCGCTACTAGGTCCTATAAACTCCACTCCGTGATGAGCGCAGATTTCGACAAAATGTTGATTTTCACTCAAAAATCCATATCCCGGGAAAATCGCGTCCGCATCGACTAAGGCTGCCGTGCTCATAATCGCAGGGATATTTAGATAGCTCTCGCTTGATTTTGCTCCGCCTATGCAGATTTTGACATCGGCTACATCAAGATAATGCGTGTCTTTATCCGCAGTAGAATAAATCGCAATGGCTTGCTTGCCCATCTCTTGAATCGTGCGTATGGCACGAAGCGCGATTTCGCCACGATTGGCTATGAGGATACGGTCTAGCTTTTTGGGCTTAATGGTTTGTTTTGCTTGTGGGGTGGATTTTGCGTTTGTGCTAGCTTTTGTCGTGCTAGATTTTGTGGGATTAGATTTTTGGTTTGGTGTAGATTTGCTTGTCATAGATTTTTCTTTGGTGGATTTTGTGGGGGTTTGGTTATGTGCCAATGTGCTGGCTTTGTCTTGGCTAGTTTGCTTCATTTATAGTTTTTCCACTTTGATTAGATGGCTTCCATACTCCACAGGTTGCCCATCATCTGTTTCTATGCTTAGGATTTTGCAGTCAAATTCTGCTTCGATTTCATTCATTATCTTCATCGCTTCGATGATGCCGATAGTCTGCCCTTTTTTAATCGTATCGCCCACAGCGACATAAGGGGCTGCCTCTGGGCTAGGACGATGATAAAATGTCCCAACCATAGGCGAGGTGATAAAATCACCACTTTTAGAGTTGGACTGGCTTTGGGTAGGTGTTTCATTTGTGATGGATTCTTGTGGCAAAGTCTGCGTAGGCTGTGCTACTTGGGTAGGAAGTGTGGCTAGCGGGGGTGGCGTGGGCTGCGCGGTGGGGGTCGATGGAGTGTAGCTTTTGTCTAGTTTTAGCTCAAAATTATCTTCTCTAAGGCTTAGTTTTGCTATTTGACTATTGTTAAAAATCTCAATAAGTCGTTTGATGTCTGCTAAATTCATCAAAAATCCTTTATGAAGCAAAGTAAATCTTGTATAATAGCATATTTACAAAAATAAAATGGTTAAAACGATATTTTAAACGATTTAAACCGCAAAATAGCAATCCAAAATACAACCAAAACCACCAAAAAAAAGGATAAAAATGGGGCTAAAATCTGATAAATGGATACGACAAATGAGCCTAGAGCACGATATGATACAGCCATTTTGCGAAAAGCAAGTAGGTAAAAATATCGTATCTTTTGGGCTCTCAAGCTATGGCTATGATATTCGCGTGGGAAGCAAGTTTATGATATTTAGCAATGTGGATTCTATGGTGGTAGACCCCAAAAATTTCCACGAAAATAATGTCATCACCAAAGAGGCAAAAGATGGATTTTGCATAGTCCCGCCAAACTCCTTTGCGCTCGCACACACGGTGGAGTATTTTAAAATGCCACGCGATACGCTCGCAATCTGTCTAGGCAAAAGCACTTACGCACGCTGTGGAATCATCGTAAATGTAACGCCTTTTGAGCCAGAATTTGAGGGGCATATCACTATTGAGATTAGCAACACTACGCCACTACCTGCCAAAATCTATGCAAATGAGGGTATCGCTCAAGTGCTGTTTTTTCAAGGTGATGAAATGTGTGAAGTGAGCTACAAAGATAGAGGTGGCAAATATCAAGGACAAAGGGGAATCACACTCCCTAGAATCTTAGAGAAATAATCAAAAAGAGGCGGATTTGCGGGGGGATTTTGTTTTTTAATAGATTTGGTTTAGGCGTTTGGGGGGAGTAAAGAAGTAAAAATAGTGTTAAGCAAAAATTGCAATCAACTTTTTAAGTTTTTAAGTGTAAAAAATCTAAATAAAATTTTTTAACATTTTTAACACTTGTTTGATTTTGCGTCTACCTATGTCTAAAAGTTATGCCAAATGCAAAGACATTCGCCCTGCGATTTTAGAAACCTTAAAACTTAGCAAAAAAACTAGCAAAATCTTGCAACCTAGCAAAACAGATTTTGCAAACTTCACCAAAACTTCACTAAAATTTGGCTAACTTTTGGCTACATTTTGCCAAAACCACAGCCATAACGCTAAGATAAAAATCTTAAAGCATTACGACTTGGATTTTAGGTTTATAAAGCCCGATACAAAGACTGCTTAAAGGTGCTTATTTTTTAAGTTTTTTAAGCTTAGATTTGCCTTTTTTGGCGACCTTTTTGATATGCTTCAAAACCGCTTCTTCGATAAACGCGCTTTTAGCCTCTGCATTTTTTGCAAAACTTTTGAAAAATGCTTCGATTTTTGCAAGTGATTTATCATTGACTTTGAAAGACAAATCTTTTTTGACTCTCTTCGCTACTTTTGCTACGACTCTTTTTGCGCCTGCCTTTGCTTTTGCCAAAGTGCGTGGCTTTTTCGCGCTTGCTTTTGTGGTGCGTGAGGCGGGTTTTTTGCTAGCTGTTCTGCTAGAGCTTGTTTGTGCTTTTGAGATGATTTTTTGAGCTTTTGGGCTACTTTCGATTTTGTCAATCTTGCTGATTTTGCTTCGTGTGTTTGCCATTGTGTCTCCTTGTGTCTTGGTTTGGGGGGATTAGAACTAGCTTTGTGCTATTTCTTTTTCTTAGAATTTGAAGATTTCAAAGTCGGCAAATCCCCGATTTTTGCAAACTCTGCAAATACTTCTTCAAATTCAGCCTTAGCTTTCGCATCGCTGTATTCAGAGATGCCTAGCCCCTCGCTAATGGCTCTCTTATACGCAATGCGCTCTTTTAGCACGCTCTCTAAAAGATAAAAACCATCTTTTACCCCAAGATTTTTTTGAATCTTTTCGATGGTTTTTTTGTATTCAAGCAAATCTTTGCCCAAAAATACATTCGTGCTAATTTTATTCATCAAAATTAAGATTTTTACTTCATCATTTATATCTTTGATTTCGGTTAGTGTTTGTAGCATTGTTTGCAACACATCTACATCAAGTTGAGAAGGCGTGGTAGGCAAAATGATAGAATCCGCATAAAGCATCGCTTTTCGCGATTCTTGGCTATCGATACCGCCTGTATCGATGATGATATATTCATACAATTCCAAAAATTGTTTTAAGGATTCTGCGATATTGCCTGTGCGATTTGAGAGGGTAAAATATTTTAGATTCTTTGTGGAGTTTGATTCGGCTTCACGGATATTTGTAAAAGTCTCGATGCTTTTTTGAGGGTCAGTATCCATCACAAGCACTTTGCTAGAAAATTCTAACAATTTTACCGCTAGATTTATGGTTATCGTGCTTTTTCCAGAGCCACCTTTTTGGTTAGCCACAGTGATGATATTGGCTTGGTGCATATTGCTTTTTTTAGCCATTTTTGTTTGCCTCCTTCATCTTGCAAACTATTTTACAAACCATTTCACAAACTTTCATTTCAAACTCCACGATTAGAGCAAACTTTTGATTAGAAGTAATATATCTTTTTTCATTTAAAAAAGCAATATTTAAACTACAAAAAATAAAAAATTACACATCATAAGTAACCATAAGTAACAAATGCAATGTGCATAAAATCTAAAACAAAATCTAAAAATAAATGATTTTTGTAGTATAAATTTTGGTGTCAAAATGCGCGCAAAAAACACGCGATTTTCATACGCTAAAAAATCACAAAAACAAAACTCTTTGCAAAAAAAACTAACAATTTTTTGCAACAACCAAACTTTAAAAAATCTAACTACGGATTTAGCTCTTTATAATGTTCTAAATACACTTCTTGCATTGTTTGCTCTAATGCTTTATACCAATCTTGTGCATTGTTTATCGCTTCATTTAAGCCATTTTGCGCTTCATTTAAGCCATTTTGTGAGCTATTTTTTGAGTCATTTTTTGAGCTAGTATTTTTTGTCGTTTCATTGCCAAAAAATATATTTTTGCTTGGCATTTCATTAGCATAAAAAGATTCTAAAAGCACCATTCTAGCGACATTGCTTCGCGCTTCAAGTGGGGAAGTATTATAGACTTTGCGAGTGTTGATTAGCACGATTGGTTGGATTTTTAGGTTAAATCTTTCTGCTAGCATTTTCGCACCTGCTTTAAATGGCAAAAACTTCTCCCTTCCTCTCCCCCTAGTCCCCTCAGGAAATATCACAATAGGGCGTTTTTCATCGATTTTTTCTTTTGCGATTTTTAGTAGCCACGCTAAGCCTCTTTTATCCTCCCTATCTAGCAAAATCATCTGTGGAGCGCGCAACGCATAGCCATAAAGCGGAATCTCTCCTAGCTCTTTTTTTGCCACCCAGCAGATATTTTTGGGGTGATATGCCTCAAGGCAGAGTATATCTGCAACACTTTGATGATTCATAATGATAAGCGTAGCACTCTCATCAAATTCACCGATTTTTTGCAATTTTATGCGCGATAGCCAAAAAAAGATTTTGCAAGTCCTGCGCGCGCTAAAGGCATTGTCTTTGTGGGTAGTGAAAAAAATCCCAACCATAATGCACGCTAGCCCCACAACAATTACAATCGTTTCATATATTCCTTTTGCTTTATAAAATATTTCTTTTATTAACCGCATTTTTTCCCTTTTAAAAAAATATTTTTGATTTTAGTAGTCTTAAGATTTTGCAACGATTATTCGACATCATCTTGTTTTACCCAGCCGACTTTTTCTTCGGGGGTAATGATTTTATAATATCCGCTGTATTCGCCTATGATTTTGACTTCTATGGGCTTTGTGGTGGTTTCTAGCAAAGTAGAATTATGCGTTGGCAAAATCCAAATATGCTTATTTGGGCTTACAACGCCACTTTTGCTATATAGCATATAATGCAACAAATACGCAAAAATCCCCACTGCCAACACCCAAAAAACATACCGAAGCGGTGGCTTGCAAATAAAACCTATGCCCACACAGATAATCCCTAGCACCGCTATGCCAAGCGCAGTGTAGAGCAAGTAAGTATTTTTTGGTTTTAAGTCCTCTTGAAATTCCGCATTTTGCGCATTTGGAATCGCAGGAAAGCGAATTTCTTCAAAACGATTGCTACTTAGAGAAAAATACTCAAAGCTAACTGATTGGATATTTTTGGGGATAAGGGCATAAAAAATCGCGCTAGATTCTGCATTTGTGAAGTTTGACCGTTCAATCCCTTGTTTTTCGACACTTGGGAGTTTAAAATCCTCCAAATTTGCATTTCTTGCATTTATCTCAAACGCCACAAGATTATGCTCTTCATCATAGCTCCTAGCCTTATATGCTCCTAGCTCTAGTCTATCTGCGACTACGCCTACATATCGTTTGTTTTGGTGCAAATCAAGCGCATTTATCGCAATAGATTCTACCAAAAACGAATCAATCACCCCGCCATCTTGGCTAATAGCATTTACTTCAAAGGCTGGGATTACCGCATTTGAGGATTTAATCTTAAACACATAAGTAATGCTATACATATCATCGCCTTTTTGGGCTGATTCTAGGCTTTTTTGCCACACTTCAAGCGGATTTTGCAAAGTGATTTTGTCTGTGGAGGTTTTGTCTTGAAACGCGCTTTGGCTCAAAGTCGCACCATTAAAAAACAGCGCATTGTAAGTGATGGGGATTTTTTGCCCCACATAGATAGTCTTGCCTAAAAATGCTTCATTTGTGGCGTTTTTGACAAAGAGTAGTTTTTCATCAGGGTTTGCATAAATCGCGGAGGAATTTAGCGGATTTTGCGGGGCGTTTATGTTTTCGCCCTCGCTTCCAAATCCTCCCACACCCTCATCATCATAAGAGTCTTGAGGCATTTGCGATTCATCAAGATTTAGTTGATTTTGGTTTGGTTGATTTGGCATATCTTGCTCTAAAATCTGCTCCAAAGTTAGCTCATTTTGATTTTGTGGATTTTGCGGGGGTATTGGATTTTGTGTATTTGGCGAGTTTGATTCATTTTGTGCGATTGCTATATGTGGCACACTTGCGATATTTGCAAATATCAAAAATGCGATTTTGCATATTGCTTTATGAGATTTATGAGAGAAGTTTTTTTGTTTTGTCATTTTTACCCCTTTTTTACCCCTAATGTTGTTTAGTGTTTATAAATAGATTCTAGCATTTTTAGCCCGATTTGGCTGCCTAGTAGATTTTCGCACGCCCTCTCTGGGTGAGGCATAAGCCCAAAGACATTTTTTTTCTCATTGCATATTCCTGCGATTTGCCCCACAGAGCCGTTTATATCGCTTTCATACCTTAGCAAAATCTGCCCATTTTTTTCTAAATTTTCTAGCTCGCTTGGCTTGCAGTAATAATTGCCATCTGCGTGTGCTATGGGGAGAGTGATGACTTCGCCTTTTTTATAATCGCGCAAAAAAGCATTATCCGTATTTGAAATGATTAGATTTTGGTTTTTGGAAATAAAATGCAAGTCTTTATTGCGTTTTAGCGCACCTTGCAAAAGTTTTGCCTCTGTTAGGATTTGAAATCCATTGCAGATGCCTAGCACGCGACCGCCTTTTAGGGCAAAATCTTTTATCGCTTCCATTATGGGGGCAAACCGCGCTATCGCCCCGCTACGCAGATAATCCCCATAGCTAAACCCCCCTGCTAGCACGACTAGGCGCGTATCTTTGGGTAGGATTGTATCTTTGTGCCAGATTATCTTGCAAGGCAATCCCAAAATCTTTTCATACACATATTGCATATCAAATTCGCAGTTTGTCCCTGCAAATCGCGCTATGGCTACCATTTTTATCCTTTTTTGTATAAATATTGCAAATCTTAATCTAGCAATTCGACTTTATAATCCTCTATCACGGGATTTGCTAGCAAATCATTGGCAATTTGCGTGGCTAGATTTTGTGCTTTTTTTTCATCGCATTTTCCAAAATCTAGCGTGATTTGTTTTGCCATACTTACGCTTTGTATTTCATCGATATTAAATGATTTTATCGCATTTGCGATAGCCTTTGCCTGCGGGTCTAGCACGCCTTCTTTTAGCGAAATGATTACTTTTGCCCTCATTAAATATTCCTTTTTTTAAGATTTAAAAGCGAAAATCTTAGCCTTGAATGCGATGCAAGATTTCCTCATAAGCCTCTTTTAGATTGCCTAAATCTTGGCGGAATCTATCTTTATCTAGCTTTTTGTTTGTCGCTTTGTCCCATAGCCTGCAACTATCAGGGGAGATTTCATCAGCTAGCAAAATCCCTTTTGTGCTATGCCCCCCCTCTATCTCTCGTCCAAATTCTAGCTTAAAATCCACTAGCCTTACCCCGCGCTTATCAAAAAAATCATACAAAATTTCATTGACTTTGAGAGCTTTTTCTCGCAAAATCGCTAAGTCATTTTTGTCATTTATGATTCCCAAAATCTCGCAATGCTCATCATTTACAAGCGGGTCATTTAGCGCGTCATCTTTATAATAAAACTCCACTAAAGCAAAAGGCAAAACCTTGCCATCTTCTATGCCTAGTCGCTTAGACAAAGAGCCTGTGGCGATATTTCGCACGACTACTTCAAGCGGGATAATCGATACTTTTTTGCAAAGCATATTGTTTTCATCAAGCCTAGTGATAAAATGGCTAGGCACGCCCTTTTGTGCCAAAATCTCAAAAAGTGCGGAGCTAATAAGGCAATTTAGCGAGCCTTTGCCAGATTCGCTACTTTTTTTAAGCGCATTAAATGCGGTCAAATCGTCTTTAAATTCTGCGATGATATGGTTTGGATTTTCCGTAGCGTAGAGTTTTTTGCCCTTGCCCTCATAGAGTAGATTTTGTTTGGTGGGTGGATTTGTAGTAGCGTTTGTAGCGGGGTTTGTGGCGTGGGATAAATCATTGCTTGGCATAGATTGTCCTTTTTTATGTGGTGTGTTTTGTGTGGTTTTGGTGGGATTTTGGTTTTGCAAAGCGTGGGCTTGCTTTGATTTATGTTTGATTATGTTTTATTGTGGGTGCAATTTTACACAACAAACAAAAACGAGATTTTAGCATTTTTTAATCTTGTTTTGCTTAAAAAGGCGATTTATCTAAAATACTTATGCAAAGTTTTGTGCTACAATCTTACATTTTTAAGCACGATTTTAAATCGCTATTTAAAAACTTGAAAAACTTAAAAAAAAACGCAAAACAAAAAAAACTGCAAAAACCAAAAAAGCGAGGCAATATGCCAACTCTGCATTCTGCGTATCCTAACGATGATTTTGCTATATCTGCAAATATGTCTAATCAATCTAGCGAAATAGATTATGAGCTAGATTTTAGTGGAGTTAGCTTGTGGAGGGATTTTTGTGAGATAATCTACCCAAATATAAACACTAGCGACAATCAAGACAATGATTCTACACATTTGACACAAAATCTACAAAATACACAAGATTCACAAAATCCACAAGACTTAAAAGACTCACAAAATCCACAAAATTCACAAAAAAACCCACCAAAACATTCGCCAAAAGATTCACCAAAAAACTCAAAAGAAATGCAAAGCATTTTACAAAATCCACAGCAATTAGCCATTATCCTAAGCACAAATACGCAAAATTTTGATACTTTTGCAAAAAGCGATATTTTTGCTAGCATTTTGCAAGATTTTGCACAAAATATAAGCCAAACTATAAACAAGGATTTTAAGCAAGATTTTACGCTAAAAAACGATTCTCCACCAAATCTTGCCACACTTCAATCTATCCAAAAGCACATTTTATCACATCTAAGCCCACTGCGTCTTGTGGCACTTAGCCCTTATATCTTGCGATTAAACAGCGCAAATCTTCTAAGCATAGCTCATACTCGCGCACTTTTAGAGCTATTTGAACGCCACGCCAAAAAGCACAAATCACACCAAAATCCAAGCAAAAAATCCCTAAACCTAAAATCCCTCCAAAGCGAGCTACACTCTCTTATAAAGCAACTAGAAACCATCGGTATTTCTAAAATCCATTCACAAGCCCTAGATAATATCTTGCAAAAAAACGCCAATCAATCATTTTCTATCGGTATCACAGGCGTGCTAAGCGCGGGGAAAAGCACTTTTTTAAACGCGCTTTTGGGGAGGGAGATTTTGGGCACTAGCACGATACCAGAGACGGCAAATCTTAGTATTTTGCGCCCGATTATGCTAGATAACGCACAAAACAAAAAAGCAGATTTTGCAAGGGTGCATTTTTGGAGCAAGAAAGAGTGGGCAGAGTTTGAAACCTGCGATAATCAAACTAGCCAAAATCATATATCAAGCAATATGAGTGAATTTGTCCGCGCTACAAAAGAGGCTTTTGGAGATAGGCTAGAAGCTCTTTTGGCACAGGGACAAAAAGACATAGACATACGCGAATTGCGCGATTATACTTCGGCAAATAGCCCTACAAAATATTGTAATCTAATCAAAAAAGTCGAGCTTTTTATGGCATTGCCTTTTTTGCAAAATCAGCACGCAAACAAAGATTTTGCTAGCACAAGTAGCGATATTTATGCAAGTAGTCATAATGTGGAGATTGTGGATACCCCGGGGCTTGATGACCCTATAAGGGCTAGGGAAAAAATCACGCGTGAGTTTATCTCTCATTGTGATTTGCTGATACATATTATGAATGCTAGCTGTGCGGCTACGCAAGTGGATATGGATTTTATTTTAGAGTCGCTTTTGAGTTTGCAAGTTAGCCGACTTTTGGTGGTGCTTAGTCGCTCAGATTTGCTTAGCCAAAAAGAGCTAGAATCTAGCCTTGCTTATACGCGAAATTCTTTGGCAAAAGAGCTTACAAAAGCAAGGTTTGATGGCGATATAGACGCGCTTTTATCACGCATAGATTTTATCCCTCTATCTAGCTTTTTTGCGCTAGGCTATACAAGCAACAACGCCCAAATCATAGCCCAAGCTAGCGCAAAAGGCTATGACAAAGAAAAAACAGGTATCACACAAGTGCAAGACTACCTAGATAACGCCCTGCTAGGGGAAAATAGCCAAAAACAAAGAGATATTTTGTATCGTGCGTATAGGAGCGTTAGCGCGATAGTTTCAGCAGAGATTGAAGAAGTGGGGATAAAGCTATCCCTTAGCAGTGCGTCAAAAGATGAGCTAGAATCCATAATCCAATCCACAAAGACAAAACAAGAAAATCTAATGCGCTCTTTTGAAATGCAAAAAAAAGAATTTGGGATTCTTAGCGATGAGCTAGAATCTTATCTTTTGGGGCTAGAAAAAATCATCACCACAAGCCTGCACACTCACAAATCCCGACTAAATAGCCTAATATATGATGATATGCTATATGAAACCTCGCGTGGCAATGCCCCCACAAAAGAGCGGATACAACAAATGCTAGGCGTGCAAGTGGAGGATATAAGCTCTGATTTATCCCGCGAATATCGCTACAAAAGCGCGCAAAAAATCGCTAGCTTGCAAGCAAACATAACAAGCGCAAAAATGGATTTGCTAGAATCTAATACAAAAAATGAGCTAGATTCTGCGGATTTGGCGACTAAAAAAAGTGATTTATCTACAAATAATTATGTGGGTGCAAGTATGCAAGATGAGGTTTTAAGCGACATAAAATCCTCTCTAGTGGATAAAACAAATACCCTTATAAACAAATACAAAAATGCTTATAAATCCACGCTAGAAGCGGAATTTAGAGATAAGCTAGATAGTGTGATTGGCGATGGATTTAGCCTGCTAAAAGAGGCTATTTTACAAAACAACGCAAGTATAAAATCCTCTCTTTTAAGCGAGTTTGAAGCGATTTTGCAAGCAAATCTACAAAGCATAAAATCTAAAATCGCCTCCATAGAATCCACCCTAAATCAAAGCCTAGAAATGATAAAAAACACGGATTTAGAAACCCTAAAAGAGCAATGCAAGACAAAAGATAAAGCACTAAAAGATATTTATAATGAATTAGCGATTATCACAAAGGCACTGCAATGAATAAGCGCGATTTACCAACAATAAATAATGAAAATCTTTTAGAATCTTTCATACAAGAATGCCTAAATTTAGGGACAAATAATCCATTACAAAAAGAGATAAATGCCACAAGATACGCGCTAAATCAAAGTCAGCTTTTGGCAGGATTTCCAAACGATTTTGCAGATAAAAATAATGCAAGCACGCAAAATCGTGTGCAAGATTTTTCAAACAATTTTTCAAACAATTTTGCGCACGATTTTACGCGTGATTTTTCACAATCTGCGCAAGAAATGATTTTGCAACGATTAGAAAAATCCACGCAAAAAGAGCAGCTCTCCCATCTAAAAATTGCAATCATTGGGCAGTTTTCAAGTGGCAAAAGTAGCTTTCTAAACGCGCTTTTGGGAGCGGAGATTTTGCCTAGTGGGGTGATACCTGTTACGGCAAAGGTGTGTGAAATCGCTTATGGAGAACATAGCGATTTTAGCCAAAATCTAGCCCAAATTTCCTCACAAACAATAACGCAAACAACAGCACAAAATCCGCAAAATCCACCACAAAAACAAACGCAAAATCTACAAGATTCACAAAATCCATCTCAAAATTTGCGTCAAAATCTAGCACAAAATCCACCTCAAAATTTACTGCAAAATATTTTCCAAAATATTCTCATAGAAGTGCATTACAAAGATTTTAGCATAGGCTTAAAGCCATTATCATATTTGCACCAAATCGATAGCATCGAAAACGCCACAATATCGCATTTTAGGTTACTTGCACCGCTAGATTTGCTAAAAAATATTACCTTTTTAGATACCCCGGGGTTTAACTCACAAAATCAAATCGATACCGATACCACAAATGCGATTTTAGAAGAAGTCGATGGAATTATATGGCTATCGCTAATCGATAATGTAGGCAAGCAAAGTGAAAAAGATATTTTAGAATCCCATCTCAAAAAATACTCCGCCAAAAGCCTATGTATCCTAAACCAAAAAGATAGGCTAAAAAATGACAACGAAATCGCCACAAGTCTAGCATACGCAAATAGCGCGTTTAGCGGATTTTTTGCGCGTATTATCCCTATTTCTGCCAAAGAAGCTATTGACTCTCATAATGCCAAAAATGCCAAAGAAAAACAACGCTTATGGGCTAGCTCAAATATGCAATCCGTGCTAGATTTTATCCACGAAGAATTGCAAGAAAAAACCACCGCGATAAAGACAAAAAAAGTGTTGCGCTCTTTAGAATCTTTGCTTATCAAAGAGGCTTTTAGGGTGCATAGAGCCACCCAAGCTAGAATCAGCCTAAACCAACACTTACAAACAAAAGCCGCCCTAATGCGATTTTGCGCAAATCAGAGCGATTTGCAAGCTAGATTTGACACGCTTTTCCCACAGCTAAATGCCAAACTTGATAGCCTAGCGCAATATATTTTTAATTCCCAAGTGCTAAAGCAAATCCCATATCAAACCACGCACAAAAATGCGCTAGGACTAAGCAAGAGGATTTTGGGACAAAAATCGGTAATGATGCTAGAAAAAGACACGCTAAAAAGCGAGCTAACCAAAAGTGAGAATCCATTTTTTAGAGATTTCATCAAAATCGGGTTTATGATAAATGATTTTGGAAAATATTTTAGGGAGTTTGTGCGTGCGCAACAAAGCGAGTTTGAATCTATGCTAGAAGCGTGGCTACACAAAATCAGCGCGTATGAAAATATACACATTAAGCAAGATTTTGCCACACAGGATTTTGGAAAGCTAGTTTTTGCAAAACGCGATTTTGAAAAGCAAGATTTTTTGTCCGCACAAGATAAAAAAGAAGCGTTTGAAAAAGGGCAAAAAAATAGCAAGGCAAATGAAATAGATTTTGCAAAAATGTCTTTGTCATCATTTATTGATTCTATCTCAAAAGAATATTTGCTATTGCAAGAAGAAGTATGCCAAAATCTACAAACAGAGCTATCAAACCTAAAAAATATCCTAACACTCCAATACCAAAACACCATCGAGCTAACGCTAGAAAGCCTTGATAATAAAATGACTTACGCGCTTAAAAAGCATTTAGAAAATCCAAGCGATTTTGAGCCCTTTAGCCTAAGCCTTGAAAATGTGCGCGAATGCTTAAATCAAGGCTTGCATTTTTTGCTTTTCCAAGACAAATTATTGCTAATAAATGCACTATATAAAACCTCAATTTTTAGTTTAAGTGAAAAAATAAATGATTTTTATGAAGCAAAATATCCTACTTTGCTATCCCAAATCAACGCCCTTCAACAATCTAAAAAACGACTTTTAGATGAGCGACATAGGCTAAAAAACTATCCGCACAAAGATTTTTTACACAAAGATTAAAAATGCAACATCATATCCCCGTCTTGTTACAAGAAGTAGTCGATATTTTTTCCCCCAGCGTTTATGAAGTCGGTATGGCAAAGCAGGGTGGCAAATCCCCTGTGATAATTGATTGCACATTAGGGCTAGGGGGGCATTCTATCGCACTTTTAGAGCGATTTTGCGAGCTAGAAATAATCGCTATCGACAAAGACATAAACGCCATAAACATAGCCAAAGACAAAGCCAAACAAGCAGGATTACACAAAAAAATCCACATTTTGCAAGCCCCTTTTTCGCGTGGATTAGCAGAGGCATTTGGCTTAGCAAAATCGCTAGATAAACGCGTAGTTGGGATTTTGGCAGATATTGGGGTAAGCTCTATGCAGCTTAATGATGAGAATCGTGGATTTTCTTTTGGCAGTGGCACGCTAGATATGCGTATGGATTTATCCCAGCACAAAGATGCAAAATATGTGCTAAATCAATATAGCGAATTTGAGCTAGGGCGCGTGCTGCGCGAGTATGGCGAGATAAAAGAGTATAAAAAAATGGCACGACTTATCAAAGGGCATACAAAATCTAGCGGTGGATTTAGCAGTGGCAAAGATTTTAGCGAATTTTTGCGCGCAAATTTCCCAAAGCCAAGCAAAATCCACCCTGCAACTTTAGCATTTCAAGCGGTGCGAATGGAGGTAAATAACGAACTAGGCGAGCTAGAATCCCTGCTAGCTAGGATACAAAGCGCATTTAGCGATAATCTCACAAAAAATGCAAGAGTGGCGATTATTAGCTTTCATTCGCTTGAAGATAGAATGATAAAAGAGGCTTTTAAGCGGTGGGCTAGGGCTTGCGTGTGCGATACAAACGCGATGAAATGCCAATGTGGAGGGGACAATGCAAAAGGGGTGATTTTAACCAAAAAGCCAATAATCCCAAGCCCACAAGAAACCAAGCAAAATCCACGCGCCCGCAGTGCCAAACTCCGCGCCTTTGAATGCAAATAATATGTTTTTTAAATCACCTATTATTTGCTTAGTATGACAAGCGGTGTCGCTTTTTGCAAGCAAATGAGGTTTTGTAAAGGTAGCATTTGTGTGGTAATCTAAAATCCCCCTCCCTTAGCACGAGGGGGCTAGGGGGTGGGTTTTTTGTCATTGCGAGAATATTAGATTCTAGTTAGAATCTAATATTCGTGGCAATCCAACATTTTATCGTCATTGCGAGCGAGTGAAACGAGCGTGGCAATCTATTGTTTTTATCATTGAAAAAAATTGCATTTTTGTCATTGCGAGCGGATTTGTCAAAAGTTCCGTCATTGCGAGAATCTGCGAAGCGTAGCGAAGCAGATTCGTGGCAATCTATCGTTATAAAATGCAAAAACACGATTTTGACAAAAACTAAATAAATAGATTGCCACGCCGTGCAAGCACGGCTCGCAATGACGGATTTACCCACCCCCTAGCCCCTCGTGCTAAGGGAGGGGGAAAATTTTGGTAACTCCGCAAATGTAGGGGGGACAAAAGGCAAAATGCTATGCCAAAATGCTATGTAAAGTAGGAGAAATCTTTATCGTAATTGAGAGCTAATTTGTCAAAAGCTCCGTCATTGCGAGAATTTACGAAGTAAATTCGTGGCAATCCACACTTTACAAATTCAAAAAAACATATTTTGTGATTTTGATGATATAGATTGCCACGCTCACTTCGTTCGCTCGCAATGACGGCAGGTGGTGTTGCTTTGTGAGATGCTTCGGTTTTTGTAATAACTTAGTATGACAAATAATAGTGTTTGGATTGCCGCGCATTAGATTCTGCAAAAATGCAGAATCTAATTGCTTGCAATGACGGAAACAGAATCATTGTCCGCAATGACGGAATTTTCTTTGTCATATTGAGGTGTTGAAAAAGCCGAAATATCTCTGTTTTTTATTGATATTTTGAGATACTTCTTAGCTGATAGCATTAGATTTTGGTTAAAAATCCCCCTATTTCTTTTTAAGCTAGAGTGCTTCACTTAGCAAAATCACATTTTAGCACATCACGCTAGCGATGGTTTGCAATCTTTACAACGAAAAAAACAACAAAATCTAAGCGCAAGTATTATTTGCTAGCGACTTCACTTGGGATAATGTTTGATTTTTGTTGTGCCTTTTGTGCGGCTAGATTTTCGATTCCATCCATTGTTTTAAACATTCTCTCCCATCGCAGTGAGTATCTTTGCTTTGGCTCAAAGTATGCGTTTGATTCTACGCTTTGGGTTAGGTTTATGCTTAGGTAGATAAACCACGGAGTCCCTATGATATTTGAGTATGGCACACTCCCCCAAAAGCGCGAATCCTCACTATTATTGCGATTATCCCCTACCATAAAGTATTCATCTTCATCAATTTTTTTGTAAAAATACTCCACGCGCCCATTATCGATGATGGCTTCCATAGAGATTCCACGATATTGCGCGCTAAAGCTATATGGCGAGCGTCCATCTTGCCTTGCTTCATTGTAAATGCTTGCCATTTGATAAAAAGAGGATAGCCCCTCATCATAGCTTATGCCAAAATGCTCTTTAGAGTAGGGCTCTAGCACAAAGAGTTTATCCCCTCTTTGCACCATTTCATAGCCATTGTAGTGTTCTTTGATATAGTCATTTCCTTCACTTGGGTGCAGATACATTCCACGCGGTGTGAAAAGCACCTCATCGCCACCTTTGGCAAATGCCCGCTTTATGTAGTGGTCGGTTTTTATGCCGAGTTTTTCTAAATGCGGAGGGATAAAAATCACTATATCGCCTCTTTTTGGTCCCTCAGCTTTGATTAGATGTCCATTGCCAAAAAAATCTGGCAAAATCGGGGTATTTACCCAAGGAAGTCGCGGTATAGGAATCCCATAGACATATTTTTTGGCAAACAAAATATCGCCCTCATAAAGCGTGCCAACCATAGAGCGAGAGGGAATCACAAAGCCTTGCGCGACAAAAAATATCACAAAAAGCACGAGCAATATCGTCCCCGTCCAACTAGAAAAAAAGCTATAAATCCCTAGTAAAATCTTTTTTGGCAATGCGGGATTTGGGGTGTCTTGCGTAGATTTTGGGTTAGATTTGTCGTTGGTATTCATTGTTATCCTTTCTTTTTTTTGGTTGTTTTTGGGGTTGTTTTGGTTTTATGGATTTTGGATTTTGTATGCTTTTAGGGTGTTTGCTAGCAGGGCTGCTATCGTCATAGGTCCTACTCCACCGGGCACAGGCGTGATAAAGCTAGCTTTTTTGCTTACTTCTGCGAAATCCACATCTCCGCACAATAAGCCATTATCCAAGCGATTTATGCCAATGTCTATGATGATTGCGCCTTCTTTGATGTGCTCTTTTGTGATTAGATTTACTTTGCCAACCCCCACGCATACAATATCCGCCGTGCGTGTAAAAACGCCAATATCACGCGTAAAAATATGGCAAATACTAATAGTCGCGCCTGCATTTAGCATAAGCTGGGCTAGTGGCTTGCCTACGATGTTGCTAGCCCCGATGATAGCGACATTTTTGCCTTTTAGCTCGATATTATAGGCTTTTAGCAATTTCATAATCCCTAGTGGCGTGGCGGGAGAAAAACTTACCTTTTGTGCAAGATTTTGTATGTTGATTTTGTCTGTTTTTAGATTTTGGTTTTGTAGCGTGCTATTTTTGCAATCAACCCCGCTTGCAAAATCATCAAAATTATCACCAAACCCGTCATCCAATCCATCATAAAATCCGCACTGCACCCTGCCTACATTTATGGGGTGAAATCCATCGACATCTTTATGCGGGGATATGGATTCTAAAATCTTATCGGTGTCAAAATGCTTTGGGAGTGGCAACTGCACTAAGATGCCATTCACACTTTTATCAGCATTTAACCTAGCTATTTCGTGGAGGATTTTCCCCTCTTCTACTTCCTCGCCAAATCGCAACACTTCGCCTATGATACCGACATTTTCACACGCTTTTGCTTTCATATTGACATAGGCTAGGCTCGGAGCGTCCGCTCCCACGAGGATAACCACTAGCTTTGGTTTTTTGCTAAGGGCTGATACTTGGAGTTTGAGGGAATCTTGGATTTTTAAAGAGAGAGATTTGCCATCTAAGATAGTCATCAAATGCCTTTTAGGTGTTTTTGTAGTAGATTTTGGTGTGTTTTGTGCTATGTGAATCTATGTAGGGTTAGATAAAAGGTGCTATTATAATAAAAAAATATTAAGGCTTTGACTATGAAGTGCATATCTTTTGACAAAACTTTGAAAAAACTAGCTAGCAAAATGCCTAAAAACATAGCTACTTTTGGAGCTTTGTGCGCGATTTTTGGCGTGTGGCAAATGACTAATGCAACATCAAATGCGCAAACAAACACCCCTCCAAATGTAAAACCAAATGCAGAATATATCCCACAATCCGTGCTAGAATCTAGCACAAAAGAATCTAGCACGCTAGATTTGATGATAGATACACAGCCACAAAAAGCACAAGACGCCATAAATCAATCTAATGAGGCAAATGACAAATCCACGCAAGAATCTAGCAAAGAAGTGATTAGAGAATCTAACAAAGAAGCGACTAAAAAAACCGCTAAAGAGTCCAAACCAGCCCAACCCCAAAAAGACACAAAATCCACGCAAAAATCTACAAACGACTCTAAACAATCTATTCAAAGCGAAAGCAAATCAAACATAGATTTTGGCAAAGAAAATCATAGTCTAGCAAATGAACATCGCAATGATGAAAGCTTCATAACCCCGCAAGAATACGGCGCAAGCCTATATGAATACCCTCGCGGAATCGGCTGTATCAAATGCCACGGAAACATAGGCGAAGAAACGCTACTAGCCACCTACAAACACAAAGGCAAACAAAAAACCCTCCTAGTCCCTCGTATCAATAATTTAGAGTTATCGCATTTTAGAATCGCTCTAAGCCAAGATAATGGCATAATGCCAAAATACAACCTCACAGATGAAGAAATCCAAGCGATTTTTTTATACATTAGCTCCAAAAACCCCACAAGAATCAAGTAGATTTTGATTTTGGCAATGTTGTTTTTGTTTAAGAAAAAACGAAAATTTTTACCCCGAAATAGCATAAAAAGCGGAGGATCCCGTGCTTTGTTTTTTGTATATTTTTTGCGATGGTAAAAAATTGCAAAGCGTGTTTTAAAATGCGTTTATGATATAATACTAAGAATGTAATTTTTGCATTATATTGTCGCAATAGTATTAAGCAAGTAACAAAAAAATTAGTTTTTGAAAAATGATTAGTTTTGTTTGTAAAGGAAAATGGTTATGAAATATTTGCTAAAAAATAAAGACAAAGCTGTGTTGGAATTTGATGTAAGCACGAAAGAATCTTTTATCCAAACATTGCAAGAAACAACCTATACAAATGAAATTAGCAATATAAAAATTATAAATGAACCTTTGTTACCAAAAAGTATCAATTCACAACATTTAATAAATTCATTAACACAATGGATAGATGGACGCAAAGCCCCCAAAAATAGAGAATTTATAGATGAAATCATCGCAACATATAGTCATACAAACAAAAGAGAGGGGCTTATGGATTATATTGATATATCATTAGGATTATCGCTTAATGATTCTTATTGGATTGTGCCAGCAGATTCTGATTATGAGTGGAAAAAATACAATCTCTACGCGAATGAATTTGATAAAGCACTTGAATTAGTCGCTTTTAGTGGTAATTCACACAAAGCAAATGGTATCACAAGCTCGCCTGAATACACCACAAATGGAATGCTAAAAAAGTGTTGGCATAGAGAAAATGGACAAATTTATCTTTACAAGGGCTGTGTAAGCGCAAATTATAAACAATCCAATGTCGGCAAAGAGGCATATAGCGAATACTATATGGCGCAAGTTGCAAAAGCATTAGATTTTAAGCATACACCTTATGATTTAAGAGAGTTTCACGGACAACTTGTAAGCACTTGCCCTATTTTTACTAATGAAAATGAGGGATATATGGCTATTTATTATTTGTTGGATAAACAATCTTTACAAAAAAGAGGATTAGAATCTATTGATTCCTTGTCAAATGTATATGGCGTAGAATCTTTGCAAAATTTAATGCTCTTTGATGGAATTATTTGCAACAAAGATAGACATTTAGGCAATTTTGGAATGATAATTGACAATAACACAAATGAGATTTTGCGCCCAGCACCAATATTTGATAATGGATTTTCGATGATAAATTTTTTGCGTGAAAATGAACTCAACAACATAAAAGAATCTATCAAAAAATATCAATCAAAACTTTATATAAGTTTTGATGAACAACTAAAGTTATTTACACAACCACGCCATATCCCAGCCCTAGAAAAACTAAAATCCTTTGAATTTACAAAACACAAAGATTTTAATCTGCCTGATATTTGGCTAGAATCTATCCAAAAAGCAATACAAGAAAGAGCGCAATTAGCCTTAGATTTTTGTAATCAAAAATATAAACGCAACAACAAAACCTAAAATACGACATAAAATCTATTGAGCGCGTTGAAAAATTTTTGAAACTTTGCGATAAGGTGGGAGTAAGCAATATTGATTTAAGTCATAAAAAGTGTGAAGTAGATTTTGCAATGCAGGCATTTAGGCAGGAAAAAATCCCAAAAGATTTAATCCAAAACATAGAATCTAAAGGCTTGAATAATGTTTTAACAAAAGGCAAAAGTAGATAATTTTTATCTCTTTTGGCTTTTGTTTTTATCTTTTTTATCTCATTTCTAACTTAATTCTATCTTAAAAAAATATTGCTATTAAGCAATATTTAAGAATTAGATTTTCCTATTTTACGATATTACACAACTTTTTATCCCTTAATCTTACTCAAAAATTGTGTGTTTTTTTGACCTAAAAATTGCTACACAAATAGCAATTTTTTTTCGTTATATTTTTGCAAGATTTTTATCCAAAAATCAAAAAACTTGCAAAAAACGCGAAAGGTAAAAAATGGACAACACACAAGAAATACAAGAAACACAAAAATCACAAAATCAAAGCACAAACGCCCAACACATAGATGAGATTCTAGCAAATATCGAAAAAAGCAATAAAGCAAGAGTTTCTATTGAGAGAATCGATAAAGAATTAGCAAAAGAGGCAAAAGAACATAAAGAACTTTTGGCTAAGTTGCAAGCTAAAGAAACTAAAATCCAAAAGCTATACGCCCAACGCCAAGAACTACTAAAATAGTTTTTTTTGATTTAGGATTTTCTTATGCGCTCTAAAATCTTAGAAGCTCTTTTGGGTAAATTAGACAAATATCTCACAATGGATATTAACGAAATATGCTTTAATAAGGAAAAAGAACTATGGATAGGCAAAGATGGGCGTTATGAAAAAATCATAGATGAGGAATTAGATGAAAGATTTTTGCTAAATTTTTGCGAACAACTTGCAACGGCAAGAAATTTGTATTTTAATATCAACATTCCGCATTTATCCTGCGCAAATCCCTGATTCTCGCTACCGCGTAAATGCTTTGCACCCAAGCGTTACTACAAATAACGAAATATCTATCAATATAAGAATCCCTAGTGATAAAATTTGCCCACATATTTGCCATCATTTTGGGTTAGATTTTGTGGTTTTGGTGGTTGGGCGTGGATTTTGCGTGGTGTTTTTTTTTGGATTCTTGTTTATTTTAGATTTTGTCTTGCTGGATTTTGTATTATTAGATTTTGTTTTGGGCGTGTTTTTTGTGCTTTTTTGCGCGCTCTTTGATTAGTTTTTGTCTTTTGGCAAGCTCTTGCATATCTTTTGCCTCATCAAACTCATCTACAATCTCATCGCCTAGCAATGTCTCAAGCACATCTTCAAAGGTTACAATCCCCATAAATTGCTCATACCTATCTAGCACGATAAAAAGCCTTGAAATCTGCTCTTGCTTGTAAGAATCTTTTGACTTTTTGTCATCATTTTGGCTTACAAACAAATGCAACAACTTCAGCACCGAAATATTATATGGCACAATATCCACAGGCTTTGTAAATTCCTCCACCATTTTATCCCCATCGCCTTGCACGCTAAGGGCTAAAATCTCTTTAGAATCCACCACCCCCAAAATGCAATCAATACTATCACCCTGCACCACAGGCACGCAAGAATGATGAGTGATGCGCTTATGTTTGGCAGCGTCTTTGATTTTTTCATCGCTTTTTAGCGTAAAAACCACGCTTCTAGGGGTTAGTATATCGATGGCTTGATAATTTTTTAGCGTCAAAAGATTTTTGACAATATGCGTTTCTTTCGCACCTAGTGAGCCACCTTTGTTGCCCATTTCGCTAGCTGCTAGGATTTCGCCTCTTGTGGTTGGGATTTTTGCTCCGTGCGTGAGAAAATGTGTGATACCCTTTGCTAGCACGACAAAAGGAAATGTGATTTTTAGCAAATATCGCACGCAAATAGCCACGCTCGGCGCAAACGCACGCCAATAAGTGTTGCCCAAAGTCTTTGGGAAAATCTCTGTGATATAAATCATCGCTACGGCAAAAATACTCGAAGCGATAAACTGCCAATCTTCGCCATAAATCTCTGTAACCTCTATCCCAAATCCCGTAGAGCAAGCCGTTACCGCAAAGGTATTTAGCACCAAAATCGCGCCTTCCGCTTCCTCGATATTAGATTTTAGGTAGCGCATATAGCCACCTACTTTTGGGTGGGTTTTTTCATAAGATTCTACAAAAGAAGGCGTGGTGCTAAGAAATACGGATTCTAAAATAGAGCAAATAAAGCTAAAAATAATGGCAACACAACAATAAATGATAAGTAGCGTCATCGTTATTCCTTTTTAGATTTTGGTTGGATTTTAGTGTCGTGATAGATTGCCTACGCCTAGCACGGCATTTAGCGCGTCTTCTAGCGTAACGATGCCTATGTAAGCCCCCTGCTTATCTAGCACGACAAACAAATGTGCGTGTCGCAGGATAAAAAGCCTTAGTAGCATTAGCACTTGTTTGTTTTCTTGCACGGTGTTAAATGGCTTTGCAATGCTTTTTAGAATCTCTTTTTCTTTGTTTTTTAGATTTGAGCGCAAAATATCTTTGCGATACGCGATAGAGGTGATTTGTTTGGCAGAATCCATTAGCGGTATGCGTGAGTATTTGCGCTTTTGGGATTGGGCTAGGGCTTGTGTTAGGGTTAGATTTTCATCAAGGGTAAAGACTAGATTTTTTGGCGTCATTATGTCTTTGACACGGATAGATTTTTGTCCGATGATATGCTCCAAAATATCCATTTCTAGCGCGTCTAGTGAGCCACTTTTTTCGCCAAGCTCCATAATGGACAAAATCTCATCTCGGCTGATTTTTTCTACACCATTTTTGCGGAAAAAAAATGTAATCCCACGCGAAATATACACAAACGGAAAGGCGATATAATACATTATGATTAAAGGGTAACAGCAAGGCAAAATGAGCTTTTTCCAATACAGCGCGCCAAGGGTTTTTGGGATAATCTCTGCGACATACAAAATGCTTATCGTCATCACAATAGCCACCACTCCAGCCCACTCCTCGCCAAACACCTCCACAGACTGCGCTCCCACCGCTGCTGCGCCCATAGTGTTGGCAAACATATTGATGACAAGCACTGCGCCCACAGAATTATCAATATTTGCTTTTAAATGCTTTAGGATTTTGCCTGCTTGAGTGAGTTTAGCACTTGCCTCCACAAATGGCGTAGTCGCGCTAAATAATATCGCTTCAAACACCGAACAAGCCCCAGATATAGACACGGTAGCAAGAAAATAAATCACTAGTAAAGTCATACTAAAAAGCCTTGTTTATGATGAGGTTTTTTGCAAAATCTAAACATAAAGATATTTAAGAAGTTTGATAAAAAGTGTTACATTATGTTGGCAATGCTTTAAGTATCGGCTATTTGGAGAAAAGTTATACCAAAATCAAATATGCTAGCCAAAACAAAAATATAAAATCCCCCCACAAGTCCAAATCAAAAGCCCAAATCCAAAATCTTAAATCAAACGCCATAAATAGATTCTAAAAAGTTGGCTTCAAAACGCATTACAAAATAAAAACCCCCCTCCTAAATCCCCTCTCTTTAAAAACGCTATACTTTTGGCAATGGCGTAACTTCAGGGATAATGCCACTCAAAAACAACGAAATAATAAGCGTCCAAATGCCAATCAAAATAATAAATCCTAGCGAATATTTAAATGTGAATTTAAATAACTCCGCTTCTTTGCCGACTAGCCCCACCGCTGCGCACGCTATAGCAATGCTTTGCGGGCTTATCATTTTGCCCACAACTCCACCTACGGAGTTTGCCGCTAAAAATAACGCTTCGCCTACGCCTAGCACGCCAGCACTTGCTTGCTGCAATGTCCCAAAGAGTAGGTTTGAGCTAGTGTCGCTACCTGTGATAAATACGCCAATCCACCCAATCACAGGGCTAAAGAAATTAAACGCATCGCCCGTTTCAGCAAAAGCCCTTCCTAGCGTTTCGCTCATCGCGGAATTTTTAGAGATAAAGGCAAATGAAACAACAAGCCCTATGGTAATGCAAGGAATCGCCATTTCTTTTAGCGTATCCCAAAAGCATTCCGCTGCGTCTTGTGCTTTGATTTTAAGAAACCAAATGGTAAGAAACGCCGCAAGCAAAATCGCACTTCCAGCCTGCAAAGCGATAAGATTGATAGGCAGGCTAAGCCCCACAGGCTTGCCATTTGTGCCAAGCAAAGTCCAGCCAAGAGAATTAAAGTTAATCGTAATTTGCGTATAGCTTAGCACACCTACTAGCTTATAACCGATGATTTCTTTTGCTTCGTTGAAAATAGGCAAGACATTGTGCCAAAAATCAGGTTTTGGCAATGCTTCTCCCGCAGATTCAAACATTATAGGATTGCCAACTTTAAATAGCCCTTGAAACCACGGCTGCGTCCAAAGCACGATACAAATAATCAGCAAAATAAAAGGTAACCACGCCTTAAACACCTTGCTAAATTCTAGGCTTGCGACTTTGAAATCCTTTTCATCATCAAGGCGGAAAATATTGCTAGGTTTCCATATTTTGAGAAATAGCGTGGTGCAAGCAAGAGAGACGATAGCAGAGGCTATGTCTGGCAACTCTGCGCCTAAATAATTTGAGCTTAAAAATTGTGTCGCTGTGAAGCTAACAGCTGCGACTAAAATCGCAGGGAAAGTCTCTTTTACCCCCTTAAAGCCGTCCATCAAAAAGACGATGAAAAATGGCACGGTTAGGCTTAGGGGGACAAGCATTCGCCCCACCATTGCCGCTACGGCTTGTTGCTCTATGCCTACTAAGTTTGTCATCGCAATGATAGGAATCCCAACCGCACCAAATGCCACAGGCGCGGTATTTGCAATCAAACAAAGCCCCGCTGCATAAAGTGGCTTTAGCCCTAGCCCCACAAGTAATGCCGCCGTAATCGCCACAGGTCCGCCAAAACCTATCGCCCCCTCCAAAAATGAGCCAAAGCAAAATCCTATCAAAATCACTTGGATTCTGTGGTCTGGCGTGATACTCATCACGCTTTGTTTGATGACTTCAAAGCTACCTGATTTTACAGAGAGTTTGTAGAGGAAAATCGCTGCGATGATAATCCACGCTATGGGCCACATACCTTGCGCAAAGCCCTGCACGAAGCTAGCACCAATAAGCGAAAAAGGCATATCATACGCAAAAAACGCCACCAAAGTCGCCACAATCACGGTGATAAATCCTGCTTGATAGCCCTTTAGCTTGAAAGCAAGCAAGCATAGCAAAAAGCACGCGATTGGCACAAATGCAAATAACGCGCTAAGCCAAAGGTTGTTTAGAGGGTCGTAGTGTTGTATCCACTCCATAAAATCTCCTTTTTGTTGGATAAAATAAAAAGCCTTTTTATTGTATATTGTTTTGTGTTAATAACTCATTAACTTCGTGCATAAAAATATGCTAAATGTGTAAAATCGTAGCAAGTATAATTAAAATGCACAAAAATCGTGCAAATAGCAAAAAACAATATGCAAAATAAACAAGGACAAATTTTAAGGATACATTTGGAAAGTAAGTAAAATAAAAAAGTGGATTTTTGGGAAGTTACTAAAAAGCAAGACGCAACAAAATCTTAAAATCTAGCGTCAAATAAATAGCGTAAAATAATGCCAAACAAAATGTCAAATAATGCAAAATCGATTTTGCATTATTTGTCGTGGCTTAAAGTGGATTTTGTGTTGATTTGTGTGGCTAAAGATTTAAAACGCATTGCGTGGTTAGATTTTATCAAATACAACCACGCAAGATATTTTTTTTCAAAAACGCATTTTAAGAAAGCTGGGCATTTACCATCCAAATAGCTTTTTGTAGCCCTGATATTTTATCATCGCAATACGCAGTGGTTACTCTATCGCCCTCTTTTTCTGCTAGGCTAGCTAGTGTGTCAAAATCTTTTTCAAGTTGTTCATAGATTTTTAGCACTTCTTTTAGCGTTTCTTTTGAAGTGAAAGAAGTCTTTGTTTCTTCTTTGATTTTGGTAATTTTTAGAGCCTCGCTAAGCGTTACCACAGGTGTGCCACCAAGCTGGGCTACTCTCTCTGCCAAATCATCAAACATATCCGCAAACTCATCATAAATCTCTTCTAATGCCTTATGCGCTTGTGGGAAATCGCTTCCGCGCACATTCCAATGATAATTATGCACTTTCATATATAGCACGATGCTATCTGCTTGCATTATCCTAAGCTGCTCGATGACTTTTGAAGTCTTTTTGCTTCTTGTATTTTCTTTCATTGTGTCTCCTTTTTGTGTTGATTTTGGGTTAATAGAAAATCTTAAAGCAAGGTTATTGTAGCCCTAAAAGGTAATGTTATGATATAATGCTTTGATAATAATAAAAGTTCCTAATAAGCGGTGTTTCTAATTTTGCATATTAAAATCCGTATCAAAGGGATTATCAAAGATTATCATTTATAACATTGTTAAATAACGCATATAAGGGCGTTCTTAATCCTTATATCATTTTTGATTTTTCTATTTCATATCAAATTAGAAAAAGTCAAAACATAAGATTAACAAATAAAAGTTAATGCAAAAATAAAAGATAACCTCAAATTTGAGTGTATCCAAAAAAGGATACGGATTAAACGCATACCCCCTTTTGTTTTATTGTAGTTAAAACATAGCCTAGAATTAACAAAAAGGGGCTAAATTTCGTTGATAATAATTTAGTAATACTAACATAGCATTAAAACAAAAATAAGGCTAATTTTTGATACTATTTTGTTATGAAAACAACAATTTTCAAAACAAACAAATATCACACAACAAAAAAATCTCAAATTTTACCCTTATAAAGTCCCTTATTATCGTTATTTCTAAGACTTAATAAGCCCTCGTTTTTGCTTAAGGGGGATAACTAATTATTATCAACTCACTATCGCATTTAAGGGCTTTATAAGCATTTTCGTATTAAATTTTCATAAATTCCCTCCAAAAAATGAAAATTCTAATTGATAAATTCCTCTAATTCTAAACTTTTATTGTAGAAATAGCTAGCACACTTTGAATCTACTTTTTCAAAGAATCCCTCTAAATCATTACTATAATCTAATAACAAATCATTACTCATAATAAAGATTCTATTCTTTGTTTGTTGTGGATTCTCGGCTATGTTTAGCCAGAATTTTTTGCTATCCCTTGAATCCTTACTAGCATAGCAATAGACATAATAGTCCGTGCCGTTGTAAGTTTTCCAAAATAGCCACTTTGAAAATGTGCTATTGATTCCTTTATCTAATACATTATTAGCTAGAAATTCCTTGTAATTTTCAAAATTTCGTGGTTTAAGCATATAAGAAACATAAGAGTCTAATTTACCATTTTTACCATTATTAACCATTTCAAGCAATAAGGCTTCTATTTGTTTATCCTCAACATTTACAAATTCACTTAAAGGCTTCTTATCGCATATTGCAAAATCTAAACCTTTATAATTTGTAAAGAGTGTAACATTACCATTATTGCAACTAATCTTATATTTTTCATTATTGATTTCTAATGGTGTAATTTCGATATTAACGCCTTGTTTTAAGCATTCAACTATTTCACTAATCAACATTTGAATCCTTTGAAACCTCGTTGTTAATAAGGTTTGTTTTATGTTCTTTTATAAGTTTTAATAAAGCATTTTTGAAAATTTCATATTCTGCATTAGCTAATACTTTTATATGAAAAAATCCCAAATCCTCCGTTTTATAACCCTCTTTTGTATCTTGTATATGCCTTATTTCTAATGTTCTATTTTTGCCAAAGAATACAAAAATCCCTTGCATTTCATTATTATCTAAAGCACTTATTTTTAGTGTAGGTTTCCACACATTTTCATTTTTCTTTATAAGCTCGTATAACGCCCTAAGCGTTATTTTTCGCTTATTATTTGTTTTCTTTTTTTCTTTTATTTCTACCATTATTATTTCCTTTGTGGCGTTATGCCGTAGTAGAAAAAGAGGTGGATATTAAAACTGCAAAATAAAGCATTTAGTAATATCCCCCTCTTAATAATAAGTTGTAACTTTTTCTAATTACCACTTAAAACTTTGCTTAAGTCCCTTAAATGCTAGCTTTATAAGGCTAGATTAAAATGTTAAAATTTTTGTAGAGGGAGGTTTCCTAAAATTTCAGGGGGATAATTTAGAAACGCATATCCAACTCTACATCTAAATCGTTTATATCCGTTGTTTGTGGTTTGAATCCCCAAAATTTTTCATTTTCAATTTTCTTTATTTCAACACTTAAAACGGGATTTAGACTCTTATCAAAAATCAAAAATTTATCATTAACCACATTAAAGCCGTGCATAAAATAATCTACAAATAGGTTTTTATCGAATATATGATTTTCAAAACTTTGTGCTAAATGCTTAAGAATATTTGTTGCTATTTCTCCAAAAAAAGAATCATTCAATAACGCCTTAAACTCATTTGTTAGCATTTTGAATTCCTCACTATCTTTATCCAAACAACACATAAAAGTTATATCCCTAAACAAATAAGCCTTAAGGCTATTGAATAGAAATTTATCATTCTTTGCATTACCTTTATAAGTTGTTAATTCCTCTTTGATTTTATGCAATAAAGCATAATCATAGCAATTTCCTACATTTTGAAACATACTGCATAAATTGCCAAAGTAAGTCCTTGTTATGTGGTTTTTGGTTTCTTTTTTGTGCTTAGTAGCTTTATATGTTTGATATTGTTCTATAAATGGTTTTTTTGCTATATCAAATTTTTGTTGTGTTTTGCTATTATTTGATAATAAGGCTTCTTTTTGTAGTTGTGTTACTTCAAAGGGGATAAAAACAAAATCATTTTCCACTTTGATTCTACCTCTAAATCTAATATCAATACCATAATCATTCTTTAATAATAAGTCTTTTATTTCACGCACTCGCTTAATAATAAACCTGCTAATAAAGCTAACCGCAATAATTTCATCACATTCAGTTTTATTATTTTCATTCTTTACTTGCCTATAATCCCTACTAAAACATTCAAATCTAAGATTCAAACATTCACAATTTCTACAACAATCAAAAACCACATATAAATGTTTGCTTAAGGCTAAGAATTGTTGATATAATGCAAAATTGTTTTTTGTTTTTATTTCGATATATTGATTATTCCAATCTTTTAAGCATTTTCTAGCTAAATTATAATAAGCTAATAAGTCCTCTTTTGTAAGTGTAAAGCTAGAAACCTTTTTGTCGTGGTCTTTACGATATTTTTTCTTATCCTTACAAATCCTATTAACCATTTGAGAAGTTAGCATTTTATTTGATTCTACATTATCATTATATGCTTTTAATAGCGTAACAATACAATTTAATTTACTTTGCATTGTAGAATCCAAACAAAATTCCTCTAATTTAGCTTCAAAATCATTTTTCTTTTTTTGTTTTGATATTTCTTTTTTCATTTTATTGATTGTTGTTGTATAGCTTCTTTTTGTGTTAATTTTTATTTTTCTAGCATTTATTTCTTTACTAACAACTTCAAAGAAATAATCACTAAATGCCTTAGATTCTCTTTTTGTTGTTGCTTTATTATCTTTGATTACCTCAACATTCAATCTTAAATTGTTGAGGTATTCTCTCATTTGATTATTATCTAATTTGTTTATAGATTCAAATGATTCAGTTTTGATTTTAATGTTGTTTGAATCATAAAAGCCAACTTTATTCTTTAATATTGCAAACTTTATCCCCGTATCAGTTATAACAAGTTTGCTTTTTGTTACTTCTTTTTTCCTTACTAGATTTTTGAATCTTGTTATGGTTATATTCTTACTCATTTTTATATCCTTTTAATTTTGATTTAATATTTTTTTCTTTTTTCATTTTATTTTCCTTTTGTTTATTTTATTATGAGTTTTCATTTTATATTCTTTAATCTTAAGTGAAAATAAATCCCCCCAAAAAACAACTTAATTTTTTCTATTCAAAAGCCCTAAACACCGCATAAAAAACACCAAAAAAAAAATTAAGCCAAAAATGAAAATTTTATTTCCTTGTAATGCCCTATTTTGCGTTGTTGGTTAATAATATGATAAAATACCGCCTTTGTTTTGCAAATTTTGTGTATTGCAAAGTAGTTGCGAAGTAGTTGCAAAGTGTTTGCAAAGTAGTTTTGCAAAATCATTTTTAGGATAGTTTTAGACATTTCAAGTTGGCTTTTTTGTTTATAATAAGGACTTGTATGGAAAATCTTATAGAATCTTTTTTAGCATTTTTTGGGATTGTAGATGTTGCTTTGTCTAAAGATTTGTTTGTTGTGTTAGATAGTTTGGCGATTTTATCGGTGGTGTTTGTGGCTACGATTGCAAGTAGGTTTGCCCCTTTTGTGATTTTTGCCAAAGCAAATGTCCCCAAAAAACTGCTTAGCTTAGGCAATGCCCTCCCCCCTGCAATGATAGGAATGCTACTTGTGTATTGCTTCAAAGACATAGATTTTGGCATTTCGCCTTTTGGGGCAAATGAGCTAGCTGGCATCGCATTAGTAGTGCTACTTTATATTGTTAGTAGATTGGGCGTGTTGTGCGTGATTGGCGGGACGGCTGGGTATATGGCATTAGTCCAAAGCGATGTGTTAAGCAAAATCTTTGGCTAAATTTTTAAGCCATATTAGCGATTTTGATATAAGCAAACAAAGAATAACACTAGATTTGCTACAATAAAGGGATTTTACTTTTTTACCAAAATCTAACCAAAAACTAAGGAGACAAAATGTCAAAGCTACTATTTGGAGTGAGCGATACAGAGGAATGTAGGCGAGCGATAAAGACGATTATTCGATTGTTTGGGCATAGGCAAGAAGTGGAGCTAACGCTGCTTCATGTAACGCCTGAAGTGCTTGTGTATGCGGAGAGCGGGATTGTGGATTATGGCACGATAGAAAATATCGAAAAAGAAAAATCAAATGAGATTTTAGAAGAATTTGAGCTGACATTTAAAAGTGAGGGGATTTCGTGCAACAAAATCTTGCGCACGGGAAATCCTGTCGATGTGGTGATGGAAATCGCGGATAAATACGACTTGCTAGTTATCGGTGCTAGCGAGTCATCGCTACTTCATAGAATCTTTAATTCTCATCAAAATAGCATTGTAAATTCTTCGCCTATCCCCGTGCTAGTGGCAAAATAAGATCTAATAACCAAAATCTAAAAATTGATAAATGGTAATCAAGCGATGAGAGAGTTTTTTTCACTTAAAGCATTGTTTAGAAATCTGCTTGCTTGTGGCTTTGTGTGCGGGGTTTGTAGCACGCAAGGATTTGGGCTAGAGTTTGGCACGATGGGCAATGTCTCTGCTGGTATGGGTGGCGCAGGCGTAGCGGTGAAAAACTCGCCTTTCGCGCTTTATTATAATCCCGCGCTTTTAAGTGCTGAAACAAAGCGCGTGCGATTTGGCTACTCACTGGGGCTTGAAGTGCGTGAAAAAAACCTCGATAAAATCGTAGATATAAATCTAGGCGGATTAAATTCTAGCAATCTTACCTCTACCACAGGGGCGGATTTTAAGTCTATCCAACATAATTTAGAAACGCTAAAAAGCGCGCTTAGCCAAAATGCGTTTAATCTCATTAGCCAAAATGGCGTTACTTTTCAGTTTGCCCCTGCGCTTTTGCGAGGTAGTATCGGCACATTTGGGGTAGGGTATTTTGCTTCATTTTATGGTGGCTCATCTATCAGGGCAGATGCCAATAGAATGGAGCTGATTTTGAAATATTCTAATGGCGGACAAGGGGTGGCTGGCGGGGAGGCGTATTGCAAGGTGGATTTTAATGGTGGTTGCACTCCTAGCGATAAGGCAACTTATGAAAGTTCATCACTTCAGCATTCTTTAGAGAAAGGCGATGCTCATAGCATAGTCACGCAAGGATTTTTGCTAAATGAGATTCCCATAGGCTATGCCTACACTTTTTATACCAAGTATGTAAATATCAATCTAGGCATTAGCGGTAGGCTAATCAGTGCTAGCCTAAATAAACAAACCACATTTTTATCAAACAACACAAATCTAGGCAACGAAGCAAAAAATTTTGCCAATAAAGGTAACTTTGAAACAAAGGCAAATTTTGCCATTGATGCGGGGACTATGCTAGAGATTGATTTGCCAGATTTTCGCTACCTTACTTTTGGCTTTGTGGCAAAAAACATAAATAGCCCCAAATTTACCTACTCAAATGGTGGCGAAGTGCAGATAAAACCGCAATTTCGGTTAGGCGTAGCCTATAATCAAAATAACCTTGTGTTTGCCATTGACGCGGATTTGAATCAAAATGAAATGATAAGCCATAGCAATCAAAAACCATATAGCCAAATGATAGGCGGGGGGCTAAAGATTGACTTAAAAGCATTTGATATTCGCGCAGGGCTTATGAAAGATATTCGCCAAGATGATGGGATTATAATCACTACGGGGGTAAATATTTTAGGATTTTTAGACATCGCTATGCAATGCGGCACAGAGCTAGCACAAACCCAAAAATGGGGCTCTTTTCCGCGCTATCTTAGCTTGAAAGTGGGCGGGAATTTTTCTTTTTAGATTTTATGGCGTTGGTAGTGTGAAAATATTGCAAAGATAAAAACTTGCAAAGATTATGATGAAATTTGGCTTAAAGGAGTTAAAAATGAAGCGCGTAGTAGGTTTGGTATTTGTTGGCTTTGTATCAAGTGGGATTTGTGCGCAAAAAGAAGCACAAATCAAAGGAATCCCCCCAGAAGTATTCGCACAAGCAAGGCTAGAGCAGCAAATAAGCGCACTTCAATTAAACAAATATTTGCGCCAAGAGCTAGCAAACAAAGTCCAAAAAATCCGCGATTTTCGCTCGGAGCTAGAGATAGAGCGCAAAATCTTATTGCTAAAACTCCGCGATAATGAAATCGCTATCACGGCTAGCAAACGCGCTGAAAAAGAAGTAATAAAAAAAGAAGAAGCAAACAGGATTGATAAAATCTACAAAGAGCTAGGCTTGCCAAACCCAGCAAACGCGCAAAATAACCAAAACAACCAAAATCCTAAAAATTCGCAAAAACAAACAGCCTCTATGCAAATGCCTTAATCTTTTCGTATTTTTATCTTGCATTTTTGCATTTGGCTTAAAATCCAAATTTATAGATTTTGATTTTATCAAACCTAGATTTTGCTTGCAAGATAAAAGCAAACTAAACAAGACTAAAAAATGATTAAAAAATACTATGTGGCAAAAGTGGCAAAATCACATAAAATCATTATCTAAAAAATCAAACGAACATTTCATAACGCCCTAGATTCTAAAATCCAAAATCGCATCGTGCAATTCGTTTGTTTTAAAAGAGATTTCTTTTGAGGCTTTTTGCATTTGCGTATTGATATTTGCTAGCTCTTTGACATACATATCGATTTTGCCACTATTGCCGATGAGCGCGGATACATTTTCATTGACAAGATTTGCCATAGCAGAGGATTCTAGGGATTTTTCTAATGTCGTGTTTATCGCTTTTTGGAGTGTGTCTATATCGCTTTGCATATTTTGTGAGCCCTCCACTAGCTCTTGCATAGATTCTAGGCTCTCATCTATTTGGGTATTTACCTCATCGACTTGTTGGAGTATGCTTTTGGTAAATATGCTCGTCTCATTGATACTTGTTTGCGTGCGCTCGGCTAGCTTTCGCACCTCATCTGCGACTACGGCAAACCCTCTTCCGTGCTCGCCTGCCCTTGCTGCTTCGATAGCCGCGTTTAAGGCTAGCAAGTTTGTTTGCTCGGCGATTTCAGTTATCATTGATAGCACTCGTTGGATATTTTGCGCTTCTTTGGCTAGTTGCTCGATTTTGCTTGCGTTGTTGCGCTCTTGTTCCATAGATTCTTGGATTTGGGTGGATACTTTGTGGATTACTTCTTTGGTAGATTTTGCATTTGCTATGGCAAGCTCTAGCTCTTTTTTGGTAGCTTGCAAGATTTTGATATTTTCATCTAGCATTTGACTAGATTTTTGCCCTAGCTGTGTGTTTTCTTGGCTTATGGATTCTATCCTTTTAGAGTTAGAATCTAAGCAATTAGATACGCCCTCCAAAATCTGCACGGCATTTTTGTTGGATTTTATCGCGGATTGTATCCCTACAAAAACCTTGTGGATAAAGCCCAAAAATACATTCACAGATTTTGCCATCAGCCCTATACAATCTTGGCTTTTTGCCTCCACGGTCTCATTTAACGCCTTGTTATTAGTGATAAAAACTAATTTATGATTGACTGCATCAAGGTTATTTAAAATATTTTTGGTTACAAACACGCAAAGCAGCACGCTTGCAATCACAACAAACGCATCTATACACAATATCGCCCAAAATCCCCTCTGCTCGGCGGAAATTTTTGATTGCAAGACATTGGTTATGTTGCGCGTGATTTTGTCCTCTACTTCTTTTAGGCTATCGATTTTTGCTGTGATGGTATCCCACCATATTTTTGCTTCGATTCCGTAGTTTCCGCTTGTGTGGTTGGATTTTATCACTTCTCGTATAGAATCTACTTTTTTAAAGCTATCTTGTTTTGTCGCATTTTCATAAATCACCCTATCATCACTATCTCCAAAATCTAAAAACGACTTTTCATACACTTCTTGTTTGGTTAGCAGGCTTATAAACGCATTAAATTGTGCTTGCGTGGCAGGGGAGTTTGCGCTAAGCATAGCATTGCCTGTGGCTCTCTCTAGCCCCGCATATTCTTTGGCATACAAAAAATTCGTGTAGCTAAACATCAGTCGCAAAATATGAGAATCCCTCACAAGATTTGTAGATTTTGTGATGCCATCTAATAGCGTGGCTATGCTTTTTGTATAATACCCAATAGTCGGCGCAATAAGCGGTGAATCGCTTTTTAGGGAATTATCAGCATTGCTTCTAATGGTAGTTAGATTATTTAGCGCGTCAAATCCGCTTTGCAAATCAACGCCTTTTAGAGAATCTTTATGCGCTGAAACCGCCTTTTTTAGCTCATCTAGTGCCAAATCCGTGCTATTTCTTTGGGCGTTTAGCTCGCTAGAAAATTTACTCCCTTTGCTTGATAGAAACCCAGCACTAAGCCCGCGCTCTTTTTGCAACTCGTGGATAAGGTTTGAGACTTTTGCAGAAATGTTGATTTGCGTAAAAAGTGATTGATGAGCGTTTAAGGAATCTTTGGTGGATTTTAGCGACATAAACACCAAAAACAACACACGCAAGAAGTGGAAGCAGGGCTAGACTTAAGATTTTGCTTGTCAAAGAAAAGCGATTTAGAATGTTCATATTTTACCTCTTTAGCATTTGAATTACGAAGTGGTAAAATCATATCATAATTTGGCGTTTTTTTTTTTTTTGTAATTTTTGTTTTTGTTTGATTGATTGCTTAAGATTTGCTACAATTACGCCCAATAACTTTAGGATTGTAAGGATACTCCAATGCAGACAGAAAAAAACGATTGCCCAAAAAGTGGGCAAAAAAAGCGAGTGTTGATAAAGTTTTCAGGGGAAGCGTTGGCTGGGGAGAGTGGCTTTGGCATAGAGCCTAGTATCCTAAACTACATAGCAGGCGAAATCAAAGAGCTGCTAGAAGCAAATATCGAAGTGGGAATCGTCATTGGCGGGGGGAATATTATACGAGGGGTTACCGCCGCACAAGGTGGAATCATACGGCGCACAAGCGGGGATTATATGGGTATGCTAGCCACTGTGATAAATGCTGTGGCAATGCAAGAAGCACTAGAGCATAGCGGGCTAGATGTGCGCGTGCAAAGCGCGATAGAAATCCAAGAAGTATGCGAGACTTACATTTATCGCAGAGCAATTAGACATTTAGAAAAAGGGCGAGTTGTGATATTTGCCGCAGGGACGGGAAATCCATTTTTTACCACCGATACGACAGCGACTCTGCGGGCGGTAGAAATCGGCGCGGAATATGTCATCAAAGCCACAAAAGTCGATGGTGTCTATGACAAAGACCCCAAAAAATACAAAGACGCAAAAAAGCTAGATAAAATGAGCTATGATGAGGCGTTGGCAGAAAATATCAAAGTAATGGACGATACGGCTATCGCACTTGCTAAGGACAACAAGTTGCCAATCGTAGTGTGCAATATGTTTAAAAAAGGAAATCTAGTCGCTATCGTGCGTGATAATGCTGGAATCTGCTCGGTGGTTGGGTAGTTTTTTGGTTAAGTTTTGGTTAAAAATGTAGATTTTGCTAGATTTTATGTGTGGATTTTGTGATGGGATTTTGTAAGGTGGGTTTTGAAGTTTTTGTGATTTTAAGGAGTGGCCGGGAGAGAGGGATTCGAACCCCCGGAGGTGTTACCCTCAACGGTTTTCAAGACCGCCGCTTTCAACCACTCAGCCATCTCCCGCAGTGTTATTTAAGCGAAATATAAAATCTATTAAAAAAGTCAAGTAAAGATTTGGAGGCGACACTCGGAGTCGAACCGAGGAATGGAAGCTTTGCAGGCTTCTGCCTTACCACTTGGCTATGTCGCCATTTTTTGAAATCTTTTGCAAAATCCAAAATGCCAAAAACAATTTTTAGATTTTATTTGGGGTGGTGGTGCCCGGAGTCGGACTTGAACCGACACGGAAGCAATATCCGAGGGATTTTAAGTCCCTTGTGTCTACCATTCCACCACCCGGGCATTTATTATAAAAGAGCGTAAGGCTAAGACTTTTATGCAAAAATTTGCAAATTTCATAAAAAAATGGAGCGGGAAACGGGGATCGAACCCGCGACCCCAACCTTGGCAAGGTTGTGCTCTACCACTGAGCTATTCCCGCATTTACAAAATCCACAAAATCTAAAATCAAAAAACACTTGCAAAATCCACTTTGCAAAAATAAAGCTGTAATTTTAGCAATGCTTTATGAAAAAATCAAGACTAAAAGCATATTTTTACGATTTTTGACTACAATATCGCTTTGATTTTATGATGATTTTGCGTGGCATTTGCACGCCGTATTTGCGTCTTATTTTTGGGCTTATTAGCGACTTAAAAATATATTTGGCAAGCATTAAAACCGCTAAATATTTAAGCATTTTATAAGAAAGCATTACGCATTAGAAAATCTTAGAAAAAGCATTGTGGAGAGCGAGTTATGCAATTTGAACCTTATCCTTTTGAGAAACTAAACAAACTGCTAGAAGGCATAACCCCCGCAAAACCAGCTAAAAAACTAACCATCGGCGAGCCGCAATTCCCCACCCCAAAATCTATCCAAAAAGCCCTGATAGATTCTGCTGATGAGCTTCGCTACTATCCCGCTTCAAAGGGCGAAGATTATCTAAAAAAAAGCATTTTAGATTTTATATGGCGTAGGTTTGGAGCAAGGCTAGATTTTAGCCAAATGCTCCCCACATTTGGCACACGCGAAGTGCTGTTTAATTTTCCTCAATGGCTCTTTGCAAACATAAAAGCCCCCGTGCTAGCCCACCCAAATCCATTCTACCAAATCTATGAGGGCGCAGCCAAAGCAAGCGGTGCAAAAAGCATTTATATGAATCTAACGCCAGAAAATGGCTTTAAACCCACGCTTAGCAAAGAGCAAATGCAGCTAGCAAACCTTGTGATTTTAAATTCGCCAAATAACCCCACAGGCATAGCCCTAAGCCTAGAAGAGCTAAAAATATGGGCACAAAACGCGCTAGAATATGATTTTGTGCTTTTAAATGATGAATGTTATAGCGAAATCTATCAGCACACGCCCCCAGCTTCGATTCTCCAAGCCTCACTAGAAATCGGCAATAGCGATTTTAAAAATATTTTGGCAATCAATTCGATTTCTAAGCGTTGCTCTGCCCCGGGTTTGCGTAGTGGATTTATCGCGGGGGATAAAGCGATTTTAGAGCCTTACGCGCTTTATCGCACTTATGCGGGGCTAGCTATCCCCCTGCCATTGCAGAGGGCTGCAGCTATCGCGTGGAGTGACGCGAAAGAAGCAGAATCTATCCGCCAAACTTACGCACAAAATCTAAGCCTAGCCCAAAGCCTTTTTCCAAGCGCAAATGTCGCGTCTTTTAGCTTTTATATGTGGCTTTTTGTGGGAGATGATTTGGCGTTTGCTAAGCAGCTTTATGCACAAAGTGGGCTTGTAGTATTGCCGGGGAGTTTTTTAGGTAGAGAGGGGGCAGGCAGGGGATTTGTGCGCGTGGCGTTAGTCTATGAACCTAGCATTATGCGCGAAATGCTAGAATCCCTGCTAGCGTTTTATGAGACTTATACAAATTCGCGCGCTCACAACCTAAAAAGCGCGATAAGTGCCAATCTAGCCTCCCTCCCTCCGCTCTCAACTGCAAAAGTGCATTTTATCGGTATCGGTGGCATAGGCATTTCAGGGCTTGCCAAATACCTAAAAGCGCAAGGCGCGACTATCAGCGGTAGCGATATAGCCCACTCGCCCACCACGCATTATTTGCGCTCTCTAGGTGCAAATATCACTATCCCACACGACAAAAAGGCAATCAAAGACCAGCATATCATTATCCACTCCGCCATCATTAAGCAAGATAACCCAGAAATCTTGCTAGCACAAAGAAAGCATATCCCCGTGCTATCGCGCAAGCAAGCATTAAGCCTAATATTAGATTCTAAACGCGTATATAGCGTGTGTGGCGCACACGGCAAATCCACCACAAGTGCTATGCTAAGCGCGATTTTTAATGAATATGGAGCGATTATCGGGGCTGAGAGCAAAGAGTTTCACTCAAATGTGCGCGAAGTCTCAAGCCAAAGTATCGTCTTTGAAGCTGATGAGTCTGATAAAAGTTTTTTAAATTCAAATCCATATTTTGCCATCGTGCCAAATGCTGAACCAGAGCATTTAGAGACTTACAACCATAATGTAGATGAGCTTCATAGCGCGTATAGGGAGTTTCTTTGCAAAGCAAAAGTGCGCGTTATCAATAAAGAAGATGAATTTTTGGCCAGATTTTCAAATGAGGCAAAATCTAGCCAAGATTCTAGTCAAAATTCTAGTAAAGATTCTAATAAAAATACTAGCCACAAATCAAACAAAAATCCGCACGACACAGCGCACGACAAACGCCAGCACAAAGACTACTTGCCCCATATCGCGCTTTATCCATCAAAAGATATTAGCGATATTTCATACACGCTTAAAAATGACGAGCCATATACAAGATTTTGCCTAAAAGATTTGGGGGTATTTGAAGTGTGGGGGTTTGGGGAGCATATCGCGCTAAATGCCTCTCTAGCCATACTTGCCGCCCTAGAATCAAAAGCGCGTGATTTGCTAGAATCTAGCCCAAAATCTAGCGCAGATTTTGCCACAAAAGATTCTAGCTACAAAGATTTTGTCGAGTATGCCAAAAAGCTAGATAAGGCTAGCAAAGAAAAAATCCTGCAAGAAATACGCACAAATCTAGCCAATTTTTGTGGAATCAAAAAGCGATTTGATATTTTGACAAAAGAAAATCTAACCATTATCGATGACTACGCACACCACCCCACCGAGATTTTAGCCACGCTAAATTCGCTAGAGATTTATGCAAAATTGCGCAACATAAAAGAGATTTGTATCATTTGGCAGCCGCATAAATATTCACGGCTTTTTGACAATCTAGGGGCGTTTCAGCAATGTTTTAGCACAAAATATCGCCTTGTGATTTTGCCTGTGTGGGCTGCGGGCGAGGAAGTGCGCGAAGTGGATTTTGGCTCACTTTTTGCGCACGCAAAGCCAACGCTAGCCACCCGCATAGCGCGCACAAATGACGCCATCACAATCTTTGAAGGCACAAATCCTATCGATAGCATCAAAAAAGGCATAGTCATAGGCTTTGGTGCGGGCGATATTACCTACCAACTTCGCGGTATGAAATAAACCACAAAAAGGTCTCTAAAATGATAGAAATTATCTCAATATGCGTGCTTTATGTCCTGCTAGTCGCACTTGGCATTAGCATTTTGCATAATGCCACGATTTCGCTTGTGAAAAAATTTTTCATAGGGCTTGTTTGGATTTTGGCACTTGGGCTATCAGCGGTGTATAACTACCAGCAAATTTCCCCAGATAGCTTTTTTTTGGAGCTTGAGGGAGCGTTTAGAGAGGGCAAGACGCTAAATTGTGAGGGGTTTTTGGTAAATAAAAGCGACTTTAATCTAATCGGGCAAACCTCTATGCTAATCGGCAAAAATGGCTCTCCTACTAGCAATATCATAATCTCACTAGAAAAATGCCAAATCATAGTCCCCACAGAAGCCAATGATGAAGAAGAAAGCATAGACGGACACAAAATCGAAGATATACAAAGGGATTAGGGCTTTATTTTATGCAGTTTTTGACTTGCATTTTTGTGATTTTAGGCATTTGGCAAAATCTATACCCCAAATCCTAAACAAAAAGCGATAAAATATCAGCACATAAACCAAAAATATTAAGGCATTTTTTGGTGTTTTTTAGATTTTGTGCCAAAATCTAGTTTGCGCAAAAATCTAAGCCAAATTTTTGTAAATAAGGTTTTTTTGAAGCAAAGATTTTTGCTATTTTTGCAAAATCTAAAAAAAGCAAAATCTAGCACAAAAATCTAACGCACAAAAATCAACCACATAGCCAAATCCACGCACAATGCAACCAAACAACAAAACAAAAAAGGAACATCTAAAATGGATATAAAAAAACGGCTTATTGCATATATTGTCCCGCGTGTTGGGTTTTTGCTGACTTGGATTTTGTATGGCTTAAATAAAAATCGCTTTTTTTTGCACGAGAATTTAGAAAATGAAAATATCCTCATTTGCTTTTGGCACGGAGAAATGCTAATGATGCCGTTTTTGTATCGTAGATTGCGCTCAAAGCCAAACACGCATAATGTCCATATCATTAGCTCTAGCCATTTTGATGGCGGGCTTATCGCGTCTATGTGTGAGCTTTTTGGTATGAAAACCATTCGTGGTAGCACCGATGTGGGAGGCAAAAAAGGCGGAGTCCTAGCCCTAATGCAGTCCATAAAAGCACTAAAAAATGGCGCAGACATAGGTATAGCGATGGATGGACCACGCGGACCATATCATCATATAGCCGATGGGCTAATAATGATGGCTCAAAAAAGTGGCAAAAAAATCAGTTTATGTCGTATCGTGCCTAGACGATTTTATGAGTTTAAAACTTGGGACAGATTTTGCTTGCCCCTTCCTTTTGGAGAGATATGCTATTATGGATTTGAGGGTTTTAGGCTAGATTCTAGCCTTAGCATAGAGGAAGCAAGGCAGGTGCTAAAACAAAAAGTCGCACAAATTGATGAGATATTGAAAAATCCTACCCAAAATCCAAAATCCCAAAATCCACGAAAAAAAGGATTTTGCCCAAATCTATCTTAGGGTTTAAACTATCGCGCAAAATCGCGCAAAGCGCATAAAATCTAAGCCCAAATAAAAACCACAAATAAAACAAAAGGACACCAAATGGGAATCATACATTCGCTTCTCTCGCCTTTTTTTAGCAAAGTCTTTATCTCTATCAATGTCGATGCGCTATCGTGCGCGATAAAAGTCGTGCGCATCAAAAAAGAGCGCACCATAGAATCTTTTGTCAAAGAATTTAAAACAGGAGAAAACAAAATCCCAATGGACGCGGTAAAAATCGTGCGCAAATACCGCAGAAAATACCCATTTACCTACATAAGCGTGCTTTTAAAATCCCTCGCACAAGGCGTGGTAATCCAAAAAAATGGCAAAGATTTTTTCCTAGCAAATGTCCGCCCACAAGAGTGCGAAATCATAACCGTTGGCACTTGCCGTGTGTTTGCCAAAAAAGCGTTGCTTAGGGATTATTTGCGTAAATATGACATTGTAAATGGGGTAGATTTTGTGTTTTCGCCATTTTTGCTTATCGCTGCAAACTCACTAAGCTACCCCACGCTTGGAAATAATCTTTATGTGCTACTTCAGCGCAGCAATATCGCCCTAATGGTTATCAATCGTCAGCAGATTTTGTTTTCAGGCTTTTTCCTAGCCCAAAGCGAAATCAGCGCGCTAAACCGCGAAGAACACCAACGCCCCACCTTGCATTTGCGCAATTTTGAGGATTTTTCGCTTGATGATGATTTTGATAATTTTCAAAAAATGGAGGGCGAAACCTCTATGGAAAATCTACAAACCGATATGTTTATCCCAAATTTAGAAGAGAAAAAAATCAATTATGATGATATGCCTCGTGCGATTGTGATTAGCAAAGTGTTGCTTGATGGGATAAAAGAGTATTACCAAAATCCATTTTATAATGGCGAATTTATCGATAGAATCATATTTTTGGACGCTTGCAAGCTAAGCGATGAGGCGTATGATTTTATCTGCAAAGAAGTGATGATAGAATCGGTAAAAAGGGATTTTGACTTGCCAACTTTGCTGGTGAATTTTGCTGTGCGAGAGCTTAGCCGCGAAGAATAGCAAAGTAAGAGGAATAGCAAGGCAAAAGTCATAAATTAAAAAGGCAAGCATAAGGAGAAAAACGATGAGGATTAGCTTTGTCCGCCCAAAAATAAAATATATTATTGCCAAAGTAACGAAAATTTGGTGGTTTTATTTTTTGGTTACGGCGTTTATCCTTGTGGGATTTTATATGTTTTTAAAACAAGAAATCATCAACTCCACCGCCCGCACAGAGGAATACCGCGAAAATCAAAAAATCCTCCGAGCGCGCATAGGGCTAACTGATGAATATTTTGAGCGACTTGTATTTGAAGCGACTTTGGTGCATAATCGAAGCGACAAAAACAATATCCGCCGTGATAAGCTAGCAGATTTACTCCACCTAATCCCCGATAAAATCACCCTGCATTCTGTGGAGCTAAACGAAAACTCCCTCACGCTAAAAGGCGTAACGCCATCAAAAGAGTTTTTCTACTTTGCGTTGCAAGACCCGCTAAAAGCAAATTTTGGACGCTCAAATGTGAGTTTTTACGCGCTATCAAATGGCTGGTATGAGTTTATCTCTGTAAGCACGAGCGTGCCTACAAGCCCCGCTTCTAGCACGCAAAGCCCACTTGCAAGCGATAGCACCAAATAGCACCAACAAAATAGCAAAGGAAAAAAATGCCACCAAATAGACTTCCTAAAAAGCCACAGCCACAAGAGGAATCACAAGGCTTTAACCCCGAGCTTGTGGTGCGAAATCTGATTTTTACGACTATTTATGTCATAGCGATTTTGTGGTTTTTTAGCACTTATATTATGCCTACGATGAAATCTTTTAAATCCCAATACATAATTGAGCGCAAAGAGAGGCTAATCTATGAGGAAATCGCTAGGGGCTATGGCGCGGCAAAACAAAGGCTTGATGATTTTGCAAATCTAAATGTCAAAGCATTATCAAAGCTAAAAAACGCCGACCCACAGGCAGAGACAAAAGCCCTTGTGGCAAAATTTTTAACCATAAAAGAGATGCGTAGAGTAAGCCAAAGTGAGATTCCAAATGAGGGCACAAGAAGCGTAACTTTTGCTTTTAAAACCCAAACAAAAAGCGTGGATAACATTTGGAAGCTAATTGACAAGTTAGATTCTCTTAGCTCAAGTGCAGTGATAAATCTCCCCATACAAATCAAAAAAGTCTCTATGCAATCCCAAGTCTATGATATTTTGCTTCATATCGAAGTGCGGCAAAATACCTTTATCCCAAATGAAGAAACCCAAGCGATTTTGCACGAGATAAAAGAGCAAAGTCGCTACTAATTTGTTTATTAAAAAGCGCGTTTAGCGCGTATATTTTCACACTAAGGACAATGATTTTGAATAATAAAAAATCCTCTTTTTTTTTCATTTCGCGCTTTTTTGCATTGGTGCTAAAAGGTATTCACAATGCACGAGAGCATAACTACAAAGCAAAAGATATATTGATATTTGCCTGCTATGTGTTTATCGTGCTATTTTCGCTTCCTAGCGCGATAGAGGCTATCTCAAGCGTGCAAAATCCACAAGATTCTACCCATATTCTAAATTATGTGATGATTATTTTTGTGCCTTTGGTGCGATTGGTAGTGGAGTTTGGGGCAAATCTTGTGGGGCTTTGTGTGCTGTTTATTTGTGCGATTTTGAGTGTGAAATATAAAATTTTGCAAAACTATATCGTGCTATTTGTGCTGTATATGGCGTGTGCGTATCCTAGCTTTTGGCTTTTGGGAGAATGGAAAAATATGCCTAGCAATCTTTTAACCATCGCAAATAATGATTTTTTAGAATTGTTGCGTCTTGTTTTTGCCAAAAAGGCATATTTTATGGCGATTTTTATCTATGCTAAGCGCGTGTGTTATATATTTTTGTTGTTCGCGCTTTTTGATTTGGCTTTTTTTGTGCTAAAAAATCGCGCTACTTACGGATTTTGTAACGCGCTTTTAAAATCTGTGCCTAAAATCGTGTGGATAAATCTTATATTTTCATTCGCTCTATGCGTGGCTACGATAGTGGCGTATATGCTTTGTGCTGATGAGTTTATATGGCTATCGTGGTTTAGAAGCATTTGCTTTATTTTTGGATTCTAAGTTATTGATTTTGGATTTTACACACCCCAAAAAATAAGGAATATAATGAAAAATCATCTAAACCCCGCCAAATATATTTGCAAAATCTACATTCTAGTGTTTTTGCTAGCGTTTTTATGCGTTGCTAGCGCAGACGCATTTCAAGGCATACTAGGCACAAACGCCTACTCTCTAGCCTCACAAAAAAAATGGGAGGTGGATTCTATGATGGTGGGGGATTATGAAATAGTCGTGCCAAACCACATACCAAATGCGTATCTAAATTTTAGCGGAGGTTCAGTCTCTGGGGTTGTTGGGTGCAATCATTTTTTTGCTAGCTACCAAATCGCAGGTGGGGGCAAAATGATAATCATTGAGGGCGGAGGGCTCACCAAAAAATCCTGTGCCTCTGCACAAGAAGAGCAACTTGAAGCGATTTTTATCAAAAACTTTATCGGTAAATTTATGGTGCGTGGAAATGATGAATATATCGAGCTTTTGGGAGAATCTAGTTTTAGTATCCGTCTTTTCCCCTCCATCACGCTATAGCCTTAGATTTTTAGATTTTATTTCATTTTAGGCTACAAGCAAAATCAAAACAAGCAGAAAAATCCACAACCCCCTACGCTTTCATTTCCAAAAATTCCTCTCTTTGTAGATTTAGTTTTTCAAATAGCCTATCATCACTGCTTGGTGCTGAATTTGTCGTGGTAAGCAATCTATCGCCATAAAATACCGAGTTTGCACCCGCAAAAAAGCACAACGCCTGCATTTCTTCACTCATTGCTTTTCGTCCCGCAGATAGCCTTATATATGAGGTTGGCATTAGGATTCTAGCGAGGGCTATGGTGCGGACAAAGTCAAATTTATCCACTTCGGGCGTATCTGCCAAAGGAGTGCCCGGGATTTTTACAAGCTGGTTTATCGGCACGGATTCTGGTGGGGTTTCTAGGTTTGATAGCAAAAGAAGCATTTTGATTCTATCATCATTGCCCTCACCCATACCGAGTATCCCTCCCACGCAGAGTTTTAGCCCCGCTTCACGCACATTTTTTAGCGTGCTTAGCCTATCCTCAAATGTGCGCGTAGAAATGATATTGCTATAAAAATCCTGCGAAGTATCGACATTATGATTATAAAAATCTAGCCCCGCTTCTTTTAGCTTGCTAGCTTGGTTTGTATCTAGTAGCCCCAAAGTCGCGCAAGTCTCTAGCCCTAGCCCTTTGACTTCGCGTATGATTTGACAAACTTCGTTTAATTCCTCATCATTTGGACTTCGCCCACTCGCTCCCATACAAAATCTAGAACTCCCCGCTTGCTTTGCTTTTTTGGCAAGGGACAAAATCTCATCTTTATCCATAAATTTTGCTTTTTGCACGCCTGTTTTATAATAGCTTGATTGCGCGCAATAAGCGCAGTTTTCGCTACAAGCCCCTGTCTTTATGCTAAGCAGTGTGCTTGTTTGGATAATGTTTGGGTCAAAATGCTCTAGGTGGGTTTTGTGCGCTTGATAAAGTAGCTCCATAAATGGCTTATAAAAAATCTCTTTTGCTTGGGAGAGAGTCATCGCTTGTTTCCTTAAAATTTGGGATAAATCTATCGCTAAATACGCTACAAAAAGACAAATCTTGCATTCAAAATCTGCATTCAAAATCAAGGCAAAATTATAACGACATTTTGTCCTTTTGCGACTTTTGATTTGTCATATTGATAGCTAAGTCCAAATTTTTCAAACTTTGCGTTTTTGGATTTTTTATTTTTGTCATATTAAGCATAGCGGAAATATCCCTATTTGTATTTTTTAGATTAAATGTTGCTGTCATTGCGAGCGGATTTTGCAAAATCCGCGTGGCAATCTAGCAATCTATTTTGTTTTTTATCGTTTTAGATTGCCACATAGATTTGTAAAATCTATGCTAAAACAAAATAAAGAAAATGTCAAAAAAGTGAAAAAAGTTAAAAAAAATATCCCTTTTTCATACTATAATAAACGGCATTGCAAAATCTAAACAACTTCACAACAATAATAAACAATAAAGCGAATAACGCGTCCGCTAAATCATAAGGAGAAATAATAATGGAAAAACATTTTGATGTGGCAATCATCGGTGGCGGCGTCTCGGGCAATGCGCTATTTTGGACACTTAGCCAATACGCCAACATAGGCTCTATCGCCATCGTAGAAAAATGCAACCGCCTAGCCAAAGTAAGCTCCAATGTCAAAGCAAATTCACAAACCATACACGATGGCTCGATAGAGACAAACTACACTGCCGAAAAAGCAAAAAAAGTCCGCCTCTCTGCCAAAAAAGTCGAAACCTACGCCCTAAAACACAACTTACAAAACAAAATCATTTTCCAAATGCAAAAAATGGCTATCGGCGTGGGCGAGCGAGAATGTGAGTTTATGAAAAAACGACATAGTGAGTTTTTAGAAGTTTTCCCTGATATGCAGTGGTTTGAAAAAGAGCAGATAAAAGAGCTAGAGCCCAAAATCATACTAGGCAGAGATGGCATAAATGATAGACCTGAAAATATCGTAGGTAGTGGATACAAACAAGCGTGGTGCGGAATGAATTTTGAGCTTTTGAGTGAGGATTTTGCTGCGCGCGCGCTAGAAAACAACCCCAAAAACAAAGTATTTCTAAACTTTTGGGTAAAAGAAATCCGCAGAAATGATGAGGGATACTACCTCATATCTAGGAGCGGGGAAGCCATCAGCGCGAAATTTGTCCTAGTAAATGCGGGTTCTTACTCACTGATTTTGGCACAATCTATTGGCTATGGAATGAATCTAGGCTGTTTGCCTATGGCTGGGAGCTTTTATTTTGCGCCCACGCTACTAAAAGGCAAAGTCTATATGGTGCAAAATCCAAAATTGCCATTTGCCGCACTGCACGGCGACCCAGACATAAACGCAAACTTTCGCACACGCATAGGACCCACAGCCATTGCTATGCCAAAGCTAGAGCGCAAAAAGCATTGGTATAGCGGGCTAAGCCTAAGCGAACTTAGGCAGGTGGATTTCCATAGGGAAGTGTTTGGGGTGCTTTTTGATTTGATAATGGATAGTGAAATTCGCGCTTATGCGATACGAAATATGATTTTTGAGTTGCCTTATTTTGGCAAAAGATTGTTTCTAAAAGACGCAAGGAAGCTAATCCCATCGCTAAATCTAGAAGACATACAATACGCTGAAGGCTATGGCGAGGTGCGCCCACAAGTAATCGATAGGACGGCAAAAAAGCTAGAACTTGGAGAGAAAAAAATCATCACAAACAAAGGCATAACATTTAATATGACGCCTTCTCCCGGTGCTACAAGCTGCCTGCAAAACGCCCTTGTCGATGCGCAAGAAATCACTGCTTATTTGGGCGTGAAATTTGACAAAGAGCGATTTTTAGCGGATTTGTCCCCAGAAGAGCTAGAATCCAAATAGATTTTTTTGTATTTGACAAAAGCCTTGTTTGGTAAAAAGCCCTGCTTTGCGATATTTGGCGTGAGCGAAAACAATTTTATGTTGTTTTGGATTTTATAGGTATTTTTCTATTTGTGCTAATTGAGGTAAGTATCGCCGTCATTGCAAGCGTTGCAGTGCAATGCGTGGCAATCTATGTGTTTGTAGTGGTTTTTGATTTTTTGTGGATTTGGTTTTTTTGGCAGGGTTTTGCGTTATTTCCCCCTCCCTTGCGGAGGGGGCTAGGGGGTGGGTTTCTCTAGATTCTACCGCCGTTATTGTAAGTGCTGATTCTGCTTCCGTCATTGCAAGCAATTAGATTTTGCGTTTTTAGCAAAATCTAATGCGCGGCAATCCACCCCCACGCTGTCATTGTAAGCATTGATTCTACTTTCGTCATTGCGAGCGAGTGAAACGAGCGTGGCAATCCACAAAAGATTTTTGTCATACTGGGCGAAGCGAAGTATCTTTAAAATTAAAAACTCAAACAGAGATATTTCGCGCTCACGCACTCAATATGACAACGAAAATTCTGTCATTGCGAGCAAGTCGCAAGACTTGCGTGGCAATCTATAACAAAAAATTACAAAAAGGCGTTATTTGGCTTTTTTAATTGTGGATTGCCACGATTCTAGGCTTTTTAACAAAAGCCTAGAATCTCGCAATGACGAATAAACGCCTTAGACTTCGGGCTTAAAAGTCTTTTAGTATGGTAATCATTTTGTATTGCAAAATTTTTGCAAAAAATTCGCAAGATTTTACAAGATTTTGCAATGCCAATATTTACAATGCCAATAAAAAAATAAATAAAAAACAAAAAAAATAAAAAACGCAAAAAATCCAAGAGTTGCTTCAAAGAGTTATCCAAAAATCTTAAATAGCACAACCACAGCACAAAAGCACTTAGACCACACAAGATTTTATTCAAAGGATAGCTTAAACCCAAGAGAGAGAGAAAATGGGTTTAATCCTACCTTTTGTATTTTGATTCTAAAAAATACAAACCTAAGGAGTGAAAAACATTTTAAGAACAAAATCTAAATGCTTTTGCCATAGTTGTGCTATTTAAAACTTCCTTTTAAAACTTTGAGATTTTGCTTCTAAAGGCTTAGATTTTGACAAAAATCTTATTTGTAGCAAATCTTGTCGTCATTGCTAGCGTTGCAGGGGCAACGCTAGCAATCCACATAAACCCACTTTCTTGCGGAGTAGGTTTGGGGTGGGTAAATCGTCATTGCGAGCGAGTGAAACGAGCGTGGCAATCCACGAATCAATGCAAAAACCATAGATTGCCACGCAGTTTAGATTCTAAAGAATCCAAACTGCTCGCAATGACGGAGGTTTCTTTGTCATATTGAGTTTTCGTAGAAAACGAAATATCTCTATGTGTAGATTTTAGAGATACTTCGCTTCGCTCAGTATGACAAGAAACCCACCCCCTAACCCCTCCGCAAGGGAGGGGGAAATAAAAACCGCTCCAAAAGCCTAAGTCTTGCTTATTTTTATAACCCAAGCCTAAAACACTAAAAATCAAATAAGCCTAAGCCAAGTCTAAAACCTAAGTTTTGTCCCCCTCCATAAGTCAATTCCAAGCCCAAATAAGACTACGCCTAAGATTTGATTCCCTCCATAAACCAAACTTAATCCAAAATAATCAGTTCATAACTCTAAGCCCCTCTCCATAAAACCCCAAGATTTACCCACCCCCTAACCCCCTCCGCAAGGGAGGGGGACTAAGACTTACCCATCAATGTAATAAACCTTTTTCTTAGATTTCTTTCCTTTCTTTTTCTTTGACTTAGATTTGGATTTTTTAGACTTGCCGCCCTCGACTACGCTTCTAGACACTGCGTTGCCGTCTTTATCGGTTACATAGTCTGTGCCTCCAAACCAATAGGCATATTTTAGATTCACAGTCGTTGTGATTCCATTAAACCAATCTTCTGTATGCAAGCCATTTTTCTTCTCAAAGCTAGAAGCAAAGAAAAGTCCATCATAGCCCAAACTTAGCTCGTGGTTTTTCTTTATCATCCATATCATATCAAAGGCTAGATTCCCATACACCTTTGGCAAGCTGATATATCGCGCTGTGTAGTCCTCTTGCCCTGCTAAGCTAAAGCTACCTAGCTTTTGTTTATTTAGTATGTTGTATTTGATTCCAGCTTTGACATTGGTGCGGAAAGTATTGCCCCAGATAGCATAGTGTCGCACGCTAAGCCCCACTTGAGGCAAGTGCCATAGCACAGAGCCGTATTTCTCATCGCCACCGATAGGATATAGTTTGGTGCTATCAGTTGGGATAAACGGCTTGTCAAAGCGCATTTTCACACCATAAAATGTATCATAGCTCAAGCTAATATCAGGTGCTATGTAGCTATTTCGCTTGAAGTTATAAAAAGTAACCCCACCTCTTAGCTCTGCGCCACCGCTAGCCACTAGAGGCATAGAGATGCCCTTTTCGTTAGATTCAATGGTGTTTAGTTTGCCCGCAGCTTGAAATCTAAATTGTGGCAAATCCGCGCTCGCTCGAATATTTGCTTTGATAAAGCCTTCCATCACCTTTGCAGTGATTGCAAAGGATTTGTAGTAGTTTAGCCCTACTTGCAAAGAGTTGTTGTAGATATTTGTCTGTGAGCCTCGCAAATATGTATCCGTGCTTGCAAACTCATACCCCACATACCCGCCAAAGATTCCGCTTTTGCGCAAGTTTCTTTGTATGCCTAGTATCGCACCCCCTGCAAACTCCTGCGTCTCATTTGACGCGACAAATCCATAAGTATGGCTAGCATAGGGCAATGCAAAAAGCCTCCAATCCCTGCGTCCATTATAAGGGATAAATATCGCATCTAGCTGGTCGATAAGCTCGAAGTTATTATACCCTTTGTCCAAATCCTGCCCCTTGCTTTGGTCTAAAGTAAGTTTGGCGATTTTCTCACGGACTTTGTCGATTTTGCGCTCATTTTTTCGCTTTTGTTTGTTAAATTTGGAGCTACGATTAGTAAGCCTACTCATTTCGTATTGGAGCAAGCGCAAATCCACTTCTTGGTTGTAATACCTATCGCTATGGAAAGTTTTGGTAGTCATCGTATCTAGGATATTTTGCGTCATCGCATTGCGCCGTAGGTTAGACATTATAGCGGCTCTATACACATCGGTGATATAGGCATCTCCACCATCTGGCTCTAGACGAAAACTCTTGCCGTTATTGGTAAAGATAAGCTTTGTGCCTCTACCGCTTCTATCCTCTGCATCTAGGGCGATATGTCGTTTGGATAGAGAAGTGCCTATGGCGGTAGTGCCTGATACGACTAGGTTTTCTAGCTTATATTCGACAGTTCTATCCGCGCCATCAGAAATATATATAGTGATAGAGCCCGGCGATGCGCCCATACAAGTAGCGGTAGTGCACCCACCTGCGATGGTGATATGCTGTTCTTTTCTGCTACCATTATTTACGGTATTCCAATCATTACCACTAGCAATCGTAACGGATGCGCCATGGATTAGCAGGGTATTTACGGTGTTTTGTATATTTGTATTGCTTATGGGGTTGTGGTTGTTTGCGCTACCAAGTGTGAGTGTGCCTATCGTGCCATTTGTGCCATTTATCGCGCCCACATTTGCATTTTCGCCATTTATGGTTAGGGAGGTTATATTCCCAGTATTTGATATAGCACCGACATTTATGCCATTTGTTAGCGACATAGTGCCAATCGTCCCAGAGTTTGATATAGCACCGACACCTATGCCATTGCTTAGCGACATATTGCTAGCGGTTGCACCATTACTTACCGTTATGTTGCCAAAGCTACCACCGCTAAGATTTACATTTCGTATCGTCCCAGCACTAAGGGTTAGCCCACCTACATTTGTGCTACCGCTAGAGTAAATATCTACATTTGTAGGTGCAGTTGTGGAGTTGCTTACATTAAATGTCGTCCCGCTTGCGCTCGTGGAGTTAAACCGAAGCTCTCTTGTGGTATTACTTGCGCTAAATCCACCTCTATCATTCCAGCCATTGCTAGAGAATTGTAGCGTTACGGTGCCATCACCCACACTTCCGTTTAGATTTAGTCGGGAGTGGCGATAGTATCCCCCGCCATTTAGCACGGTGCGCGCACTGCTTGAGACTGCATCTGCGGTGGTGTAGCCCGTGCAATCCACTTTGGAGTAATACCCTATGCCGTGTGAGTTTGCATCTCCCCTACTCCAATCCTCCGCCCAAACACACGCCGCCACCGCACTATCTATGGTGGCTAGCCCTGCTATAAATGCACTTGTGGCTAAGGACAACGCTAGGCGTTTTTTGGGCTTTGTGTTTTTATTTACCCACCCCCTAGCCCCCTCCGCAAGGGAGGGGGAACAAGAGGCTTGCGAATCCGCAATGGAAGTGAAAATCCTGTCATTGAAAGATTTTGCATTGCCATTGCAAGATTTTACATTATCGTCATTACGAGCGGATTTGTCAAAATCCGCGTGGCAATCTATTTTATTTAAGTCGTGGATTGCCACGCTCACTTCGTTCGCTCGCAATGACGATTTGCTTGGGGAATTAAAAGCCCCCTCCCTTGCGGAGGGGGTTTGGGGGTGGGTGTCATTGCAAGATTTTGCATTGCCGTCATTGCGAGCAATTAGATTCTGCGTTTTTGCAGAATCTAATGCGTGGCAATCTATTGTTTCTATATTGTCTTGTGGATTGCCACGCAAGTCTTGCGACTTGCTCGCAATGACGGAAGTGGAGTCATTATCCGCAATGGAAGTAGAATCCTTGCCTATAATGTCGGCGGTGGAATCTAAAGATACCCACCCCCTAGCCCCCTCCGCAAGTGAGGGGGGACAAGAGGTTTGCAAATCCGCAAGGGAGGGGGAATAAGAGGCTTGCGAATCCGCAATGGAAGCGGAAACAACGCCGTCATTGCAAGAATTTAACGATTTGGAGTTAGGAAGATTTAGCGTGGAGTTACTCTCTCTCTCTCTCTCTCTCGTTTGCGTGGCTAGATTTGCGTAGCGACTTATGCCTGTGTTTATCTCTTTTTTCATCGTGTCTCCTTTGAAGTGATTCTATGCAAAGAATCGTATTGAGATATTACCTTTGGTTTTTGGATTAAAGGTAAATGTATTGTAAATAATAAAACCTTAAAGAATTATAAAGGATTAAAACTTTTTCTTAAAAAATGCAAAAAAGTAACAAAAATCTACCAAAAATCGCTATTTTTTGGGCAAGACGCGTATCAAAAAAAGATTAAGCACCTCAATTTTTGCGCAAATTTGCGCAAAATAATGTTTGGTTTTTGATGATATTTGGCATTATTGTGCCTTGCTTTTGCTACAATGTCGCCTTTGAATGCTACTTTATGCTACTTTAAATAAGCATAAATCCAAAATAAGCAAACTTCATTTGCAAATTTGCAAGGCAAATTCACTCACAAAATTCACTCACAATGTAAAGGATAACAAATGGCAATAAAGATTTTGAAGTGGTTTTTAGGTATTTTAGCGGGGCTTTTGCTGCTTGTTTATGTGCTTGTGTTTAGCCCGATTGGCAATATGATTTTTAAGCCTGTGGTGCAAGCCCAAATAAACAAATACTCCCCCGTGCCATTGAAGCTAGAGACTTTTAGCGTGGGGCTTAGCGGGCTAGAGATTTTGATAGAGCATTCGCCAAAGCTAGCCATTAGCCTAAAAGGCGACTATAATCTTTTCACGCTAAATATAAATTCTCATCTAAGCATAAATGCAAGCGATATTTCGCTATTTGATGAAATCGCAGGAATGCCACTAAAAGGCGCGTTTATCTTTGAAGCAAGCGCAAAAGGCAAGGTATTTGGCACTCTCAACATAGAGGCAAGTAGCAATATCGCAAAATCCAAAACAGACATAAAAGTCCAGCTAGAAAATCTAAATCCTAGCAAAATCTATGCAGATATAGTAGGGCTAGAGATAGCCCAAGTGCTAGCGATGATAGGGCAAAAGCCTTATGTTGAAGGGGTGTTTAGCCTAGATGCAGATATTGTAGGAAATGAAAACTTAGAATTTAGTGGAAAAAATGTGCTATCAATCACGCAAGGAAATTTTAGCCAAAGCCTAATCGCCAAAGATTTTGACTTGCAAATCCCAAAAACCACTTTTAGCCTGCGCCAAGAGAGTGTGTTTGACAAAAAAGACATAAAACAAGATTTTACATTTGACTCAAATGTCGGCAAAATCAATCTAAACTCTACTTCAAACATAGAATCTTTTGACACAAAAGGCACATACTCCATAGCCCTAAGCGATATTAGCGCATTTACGCCACTGATAGGAATTAAAGTAAGAGGCGCATTGCGAACTGATGGGAGGATAGAAGGGGGGTTAGAAAATATCGTTATTGCGGGGAAAACAGATATTGGGGATTCTGCTACGACTTATAGTGCAAATATCATAAAATCCGTGCTTAGCAAAGCTAGCTTTGAGACGCAAAATCTACGCATAGAAAAACTACTCTATATGATACACCAGCCCCAATACATCTCCGCTAGCGCAAATGGCAGGGGGGAAGCGTGGGATTTTGACAAAGGCATAAGTGCTAATGCTAGCTTGTCGCTAAAAGGAACTACGCAAAATCTAGCAATCAAAAAAGAATTTGACCTAGATATGCCAAATACCGCATTTAGCGCAAATCTAAGCGCAAATCTAGACAAAGGCGTGGGCAATGCAAAAATGGCATTTGACTCCAATCTAGCTAGGCTAAATCTACCAAATATCGCTATTGACTTGCCACAGAGTAAGTATGCTTCGAGTTATAGCGCGATTTTGCCTGATTTGAAAAAACTAAAATTTGCCACCAAAATCGAGCTAGTAGGCAAAATAGAGGCAAATGGGGATTTTGCTTTGGGCGAGAGCCTATATGCGACATTTCGCACCAAAAGTCTAGGTGGCGACCTCCAAGCCGTGCTAAATGGCGAAAACTTCAATGCCAAAATCAAAGAAATAGATTTAGACACGATTTTGGCGATGGCACAAGCCCAAAAAGTATTTAGCGCGAAAGCAAATGGCGATGTCATCTACAACACAAAAAGCCAAAAAGGCACGCTAAAAGCTAGGCTAGATAATGGCAGATTTTTGCAAAATCAACTCACAGACGCCCTCAAACAATACGCAAAATTTGACGCCACAGGGCTAGTTTTTAACAACATTAAGCTAGATAGCGATATAAACAAAATGGTGCTAGATTCTGCGCTTGATATGAAAAGCGGGGATTTTTCGCTAAGCGGGCAAAATATCATCACGGATTTGGAAAAAAGCACGATAAATGCCAAACTAAAAACCACGCTAAAAAAAGACACGCTAGGCATAAAACTAAGCGGGAATCTATCCTCCCCCAAAGTCGAGCTAGACATAGGCGAACTGCTAAAATCTAGGCTTGGCAATGAGCTACAAAAAAGTATCGGCAAAGAGATAGAAAAAAGCGTGGGCAAAGATATAGGCAAAGAGCTAGACAAGCACATAGATGAGGGCACAAAAAAAGAAATAGGCAACACGCTAAAAAAACTTTTTAGGTAGGTTTGTGGGGATTTTTTGTGGGGGGGATTTTGCGCTAGATTTTGGGATTTTGCGCGTTTTTTTGATTAGTTTGTTTTTTGCGTTACGCGATTTTTAAAAAAAGATTTTAGATTTTAGATTTAGATTAGGATAAGTATGCGATTTGTAGTCAAAGGCACAAAAGGTAGCCAAAAAGTCAAAATTTTTGTGCGCGCAGATTCTAAGCAGGGCGCGACACAAAAAGCAATCAACAAAGGCATATATCCATTAGAGATAAACCAACTCTCAAATGGCGAGGGGCAAAGCATTTGGCATAAGATTTTTGGCGAAATACTTGGCGATTTTGTCGCAAATCTTTTTGGCAATTATGCGCAAAATTTTCAAAGCATCTTTACAAAAAAAGATTTTGCAAACAAACTTCACCTAAAAAGCCTTTTTTCTCCCCCGCTAAACCCCCTTACCATCTCACAGGATTTGGCATTGCTAAGCATTATGCTAGAATCCGCCCTGCCGATAAAAGACGCATTTATAAGCCTAGAGAGAAGCACTCCTAGCCCGATTTTAGCGAGCGCGTATCGCAAGATTTTGGCGACTATCCACAATGGCGAATCGCTAGAAAAAGCCATAACGCCGTTTAAAAACATCTACACGCCGATGGGCATAGCCCTCATAAAAGCGGGGATAAAAGGGGGCAAACTAGCTTTTATTTGCAAGATTTTAAGCGAGTATTTCCACCATATCTCTACGACCAAATCAAACATAAGCAAGGCATTATTCTACCCCGCGTTTGTGTGTATCAGCGCGATTTTTGCGTTTGTGTTTATCGCGTATTTTGTGATTCCGCAATTTAGCGAGCTGTTTTTATCCTTTGGCATAGATTTGCCTTTTAGCTCCAAAAGCCTTATTTTTGTTTCAGAGATTTTGCAAGATTTTGGGCTATATATGTTGCTTTTTTTGTGCGTGGTGCTTGGGTTTGTAGCGCGGGGTTTGCGGGTGAAAAATCGCGTATATTTTTATATTTATCGGGTTTTGTTAGATATGCCTTTTTTTGGGAAGATTATGTTGTATAGGGATTTGTGGGTGTATTTTTTGAGCTTTTTGCATCTGTATGAAGCGGGGGTGGATTTTGATACCACGCTAAAAGTCTCACTCCAAACTATCCAAAATCCGCATCTAAAAAATGAGCTTAGCCACACTATCTTTGCGATAAAAAATGGCAAAAATCTTTATGAAGCGTTTGTGCCTTGCCCGCATATAGAGGCAAATGTCAAGCATTTTTTAGCCATAGCACAGCAAAGTGGCGAGCTAGCCAAAATGCTAAAACTATGCGTGCAATACTACAAAAGCAAGTATGAGCATCTAAGCGCAAAGATTTTGACTTATATCGAGCCATTTTCTACGATACTCATCGCTCTACTTGTGGCGTGGCTAGCCTTTGGGATTTTCCTGCCTATTTGGGAGCTAGGGAGCATTGGATTTTAGCTTGATTTTGGTTTTGTGGGGGTTTTTTGTGGATTTTGTTTTGATTTTGTTGTTTTTTTGATTTTTTTTATTTTTGTGGTTTTTTGTTTTTTATATTTGTGATTTTTTGTGCTTTGGATTTTTTTGTTTTGGTGGATTATGGATTTTGTTGCGTTTTTGTTTTTATTTTGTTGTTTCTGTTCTTTTTGGATTTTTGGCAGGTTTTGTTGATTTTTTTGTTTTTGGCGGTTTTGTGTGGATTTGTGAATTTTGTTTTTTGTGGATTGTAGTTTTTTGTAATTTTTTGATTTTTTGATTTTGTGTTTTTTTGTGGATTTTGGTTTTGTTTGTTTTTTATGGATTGTGGTGTTTTTTTGATTGTGGATTTTTGTGTTTTTTTTGTTTTTGGCGGATTATGGATTTTGTTGTTTTTTGTTTTGTTTTTTGTTGATTTTTGTGGCTTTTGGCGTATTGCTTGTTGAGTTGTTGTTTGATTTTGGTGGGTTTTGGTGTATTGTGTGGATTGTAGATTTTTTTTTGGTTGTGGATTTTTGTGATTTGTTTTGATTTTTTTGTTTTTTTGTTTGTTTGTTTTTTATATTTGTGGTTTTTTTTGCTTTGGATTTTTTGCTTTGGATTTTTTGCCATTGCGAGCGATGATTCCGTCATTGCGAGAATCTGCAAAGCGTAGCGAAGCAGATTCGTGGCAATCTATAAAAAAACAAAAAAACATTGTCATACTGAGGTTTCGCAAGAAACCGAAGTATCTCAAAACTCCAAAAAGCAAACAGAGATATTTCACTAACGCTCAATATGACAAAGAAATATCCGTCATTGCGAGCGAGTGAAACGAGTGTGGCAATCCAAAAAATCCCCCTCCCTTGCGGAGGGGGCTAGGGGGTGGGTTTCTTGGTGAGTTTGTTTTTTTTGTGGTTTTTTGTAGATTGGGGGTTTTTGTAGTGAGGTTTTTTGCGTCATTGCAAGCGTTGCAGAGTAACGCGTGGCAATCCACGATAAAAAATGCGACAGAAAACATAGATTGCCACGAATTTGCTAACGCAAATTCTCGCAATGACAGTAACCATTTCGTCATTGCGAGCGAACGCAGTGAGCGTGGCAATCTATTATTAGTTTTTGCCAAAAAGCGTGTTTTGGTAATTCGTAATGATAGATTGCCACGCATTAGATTCTGCAAAAATGCAGAATCTAATTGCTCGCAATGACTGGGTGAATGTAGATTGCCACGAATCTAGTCTTTTTAACAAAAGCCTAGATTCTCGCAATGACGGGGTGGTTTTGGATTGCCACGCAAATGCTACTTTTGACAAAGTCGCATTTGCTCGCAATGACGGAGGTTTTGTCATATTGAGCGCGTTAACGCGAAATATCTCTATTTTGCTTTTTGAAGTTTTGAGATACTTCGCTACGCTCAGTATGACAAGATAATATTCTGTAATTGTAAGTAAGGATTTTACTTTCGTCATTGCGAGCGAACGCAGTGAGCGTGGCAATCTATTTATTAGTTTTTGTAAAAAGCGTGTTTTGGTAATTTGTAATGATAGATTGCCACGCATTGCATTAAAATGCAATGCTCGCAATGACGGAAGTTTTGTCATATTGAGCGCGTTAACGCGAAATATCTCTATTTTGCTTTTTGAAGTTTTGAGATACTTCGCTACGCTCAGTATGACAATGTGTTTTTTGTTTATAGATTGCCACGCATTAGATTCTGCAAAAACGCAGAATCTAATTGCTCGCAATGACGCAAATCCCCACATCATAAAATCCAAACCAACAACGCAAGAAAAAAACCCACCCCCTAGCCCCCTCCGCAAGGGAGGGGGAATCTTTATCGTCATTGCGAGCGCAACTTGTTGCGCGTGGCAATCCGCAATGTAATATAGACAAAATAGATTGCCACGCATTAGATTCTGCAAAAATGCAGAATCTAATTGCTTGCAATGACGGCAATGCAAAATCTCACAAAAAAATTTTCGTCATTGCGAGCGAACGCAGTGAGCGTGGCAATCTAATATTAGTTTTTGTAAAAAAGCGTTGTTTTGGTAATTTATGAATGTGGATTGCCACGCAAATGCTACTTTTGACAAAGTCGCATTTGCTCGCAATGACG
>NZ_JBSIUU010000008.1:0-120374 GCF_053654535.1 Helicobacter sp. T3_23-1056
GGGGATATGCCAAACATAGACTTGCTAAATTCAAAGGAATCAAAAAAGAGAATTTTATGCTTCATCTAAAAGAGACAGAATTGATGTAGCCATAACCAAAAATCAAGGACAAGATTTGTATAAAATCTTGCTAAAAATGATAAGAAATAATCCGCTTAAGTTGTCTTGAGCTATTTTTGTTGCGCTTTTACGCGTTTAGGCAAAATGTGGTTTTGTTTTATCGTTTATAAAATCCCTGCTAGCGCGACAAATAACACGCTAATTTTTGCAATATTTTGTTTATTTTTCATTTTTTTCAAACAAATAAAAATACCCATACCAATCGTTTTGCATCGCACTTTGTGTGTATCCCAAAGGCGTGTAAAATGGCTTCTCACCGATAAAATAAAACGCTTCCAAACCACGCATTTTTTCTTTCACTCGCACAAAATCTGGCTCGACAATGTAGCGTTGCGTATCATCAAATGCAAATACAAACGCACCTTGTTGCCACGAGAATGTCGGTAAATGCACGATTACAGGAATGTGCGGATTTTGCGCAAAAATAAATGGCTCTTTATACAAATATTTCACATTATAATTTATAAACAAACTTGCCACAAAGCACACGCCAAAAACCCCTTGCAAAATAGGCTTTTTAAGGGCATTTAGCACCAAAATCACGCCAAAATACAAAAAAGCAAAAACGCTCATCACATAGCGCAAATCCTTATACGGCGCGACAAAAAACACCAAACAAAACCAAAAAAAAGCCACTACAAAAATCCCAAACAAAAATGTAGTGTTTTTGGATTTTATGTTAGATTCTCTAAATTCGCTAGATTCGCGCTCAAAGTTAGATTCGCACACCAAATCGCTACTAAAATCTTTGCTCCACGCGATTTTTGCGTATTGCCAAAAAAGAATTATTAAAAAACAAAATCCAAGCAATGCCACATAATATCGCCAAAGCGCATTTAGTAACGGCGTAAAATCCACGCGGTAGCTTAAAACGCCAAGCGTTTTGTTTGCTTCATCGCCCAAAATCGCCCTTAAATTTTGCGTGGTGGTAAAATCTATGTAGCGATTTTTGATTTGCGTGATTGTGATTTTGCTAGAATCTAGCGCATTATCCCACGCGATAGATTCTAGTATGAGATTGCTTGCCGTTTTTGAGCGAGCGTGTAAGATTTTGTTTGTATAAAAAATCTTGCCCGTGTAGGCAAAAGCCCCAGAATCTGTCATAATGGGAGTTAGCGATTCTAGTTTTATTTGCGCATTTTGCGTGCTATCTTTGGCAATATCAATTAGCATAAATGCCACGATATAGGCAAAAATCATAAGCGCGCTTAAAGCGATAAAAATCTTTTTTTGCATTTTAAATCTAATATGTTTTCGTGCTAAAAATAGCGCGACTCCACACGCCACACAAACAATCACAAATCCATACGCATTGCAAAAATGCGTTTGCAAAATCTCCACTCCCACCTTAAAACTACTAGCTAGATTTTGCCAAAAATTATCAAGTAGTAGCTTTTGGGTGCTCTCTTTTGCACGGTAGCCACCAAAAAGTGAGCTAAAATAGCCCAAGTATAAAATCTGCGTAATGACAAAAGAGCCAAGCACCACAAGGCTTAAAGGAAGGATATTTTTGCGCGAAATAAACGCCAAAAATATAAACACAAATGCGATAAAAAATAGCGAAAAATAATGCGACAAACACAAAAGCGCGGTGGCAAAAATAAACCAAATAAAGAAAAGTTTATGCTTTGAAAAAGCCTCTTTTGCGCTTCTAAAATCTAGCTTATAAAACACAAAACAATTTAGCACAAACACCATCAAAAGCATTTCTTGCAGGGCATAGGGGCGCATAAAAATTGTATTTGTAACGCTTGCAGAATTTATAAATGCAAATGCCAAAAATAGCGAGACAAAAAGATTTGTCCGTGAAAAAATCTTTGTCATCAAAATAAAACTAACATAAAATCCAAGCACAAAAAATACGATATTTAGCCCGATTCCACGCGCTTTTAGCCACGCAAAATTGCCACTTTTGACATCGAAATTCCACGCACGAAGTAAAGAATAATACAAATTTGAGTGCGGATTGTCGCCATAATTATTTTTCCATAGCTCTTTTAAGTCGTGCCACAAATCGCTTATAGAATTATCATCAAAATAGATTCGCTCTTTTAGCTCTTTGCCAAAGTATGTGCCACTATCAAATTGCGGTATCCAATGCCCCGTGCTAATAGCGATAGACAAACTCTCATCGATATGAAATCCACTTTTTTGATAAGCAAAACCGATGCGCAAAAATAGTGCGACTAAAAATACCAAAATGCTTAAAGATAGGATAATGTGGCGTTTGTGCCTCGCTAGAAAGTCCGCGCTACGAGAGAGAGTAAAGCAGAATCTACATTATTTGTGTTTTGTGTTTTTGTATCCATTTTGTTGCCTTGCTTTTTTGGGTTGTTTTTGGGTTGTTTTGGATTGTAAAAAAACTGCGATTATAACAAAAAAAACGCACGACTTCAAAACAAAACAAACAAAAACTACCACAGCAAAAATCTATGACAAAATCTAGCAAAATCTATTAAAATTTATATGCTACACTTGAAAAGGCTTTGACAAATCTACAAAAGTCAAAGTATAAAAACGACAAAAAGGAGACACAATGTCAAGCAAAGTCTATGAAAATATCACCGACATTATCGGCAAAACACCAATCATAAGCCTAAAGCAAATCGCGCCAAACCTCTATGGCAAGTGCGAGTTTCTAAACCCTAGCCATTCGGTCAAAGACAGGGCGGCGTATGCGATGATAGATGAGGCACTAAAAAGTGGCAAGATAAACCAAGACACCACCATCGTAGAATGCACAAGTGGCAATATGGGGATTAGCCTAGCGATGATTTGCGCGAGCTTGGGGCTAAAGATAATCCTCACAATGCCAGAATCTATGAGTATCGAGCGGAGGAAAATGGTGCAACTCTTTGGCGCGAAACTCGAGCTAACGCCTGCTAGCGAGGGAATGAAAGGCGCACTTAATAAGGCAAATGAGATTTTAGCCAATACGCCAAATGCCTTTATGCCAAGCCAATTTAGCAATCTCGCCAACAAAGAAATGCACAAAAGAACCACTGCGGTTGAGATTTGGGAGAGCTTTGGGGCGAATTTAGATTATTTTGTCGCGGGATTTGGCACAGGCGGGACGATAAGCGGTGTGGGCGAAGTGCTCAAAGAAAAAAACCCAAATATCAAAATCATCGGCGTAGAGCCCGCTGCTTCGCCACTGCTTAGCAAGGGACAAGCAGGCGGGCATAAGATTCAAGGCATTGGCGCGAACTTTATCCCTGAGATTTTAAATCGCAGTGTGATAGATGAAATCGCGTGCGTGGAGAACGATGACGCTATCGCTATGGCGCAAAGGCTTGGCAAAATCGGCATAATGGTGGGAATCTCAAGCGGTGCGAATGTGAGCGCAGCTCTCAAAATCGCACGAGAGCACAGCGATAAAACGATTTTAACCGTGCTAAATGACACCGCCGAGCGATATTTAAGCACGGATTTGTTTAATACTTTGGCTTAATACGCTGGTTTGATGCTTTGTGAGGTTGGATTTTATATTTGCAAAAAGAGGGGGCATAAATGGGGGGCAAGGATTTTGCGTAAGGTAGCAGTGGTTTTTGTCTTGGAGGGGGGGGGGGGAATCTTAAAACCTAATCAAAATCTATAAAGTTTTTAGAATGGATTTTGTGAAAAACTTTGCTAGGGCAATGGCAAAAATGCTAGTTAAAGATTTTAATAAATGTTTGGCAAGATTTTTCACAAAGATTCTAACCATAATTAGATTTTATAGATTTTAGATTTTGCAGATTTCGTATTTGCAAGATTTGGCAATCATTTTATGAGCCTTGTTTTATTGTTAGATTTTGCAAAATCTTTTCACGGATTTTTTTGCTAATTCTAGCGATTTTAGACTATTTTTAGCTATTTTGAGCTATTTTAGTGTGGCTTCCTCATATTCTTTAGCCGTTTTTTCAAACTCACCCACCGCTTTTTCATACTCATTTGTCAATGTTTCAAACTCGCTTATCAAAGTCGTAGCTTTTTTTTTACTGTGTTTTCATATTCGTTTATGATTGCTTCAAATTTGCTTAGTGCGACACTATTACCCTCTTTTGCTTTTGCATAATTGCCCTCTATCTTGTCTTTGATAGCTTTTGCCCTATTTAGCTCCGCGCTAGCCTTGCTTGCTATCGTCCTAGCATCATCGCTTATTTCCATCACTTTAAAAGTCGCGCTCATATATTCGCCCTCTTTTGCCTGTGCGTTTGCGGAGGTTTGCTTACTTGCTTTTGTGGCTATGGCTTTTTTTGCCGCTGCTATGGCTTTGTTTTTAGCGTTATCAGCCCTAGTTTTGATAGTCTTTGTTTTTTCTAAAATCGCTTCTATGTTGTTTAGGTTTGTTTTGTAGTCATTTTGCACGCTGACATATTTGGATTCTAAAGCGTCAAATCTGCTATTTTCACCCTTGCTAGTTTCGGCATTGCCAATATTTGGAATCCCTAGACAACATATCGCTACAAACAAAATAGCCACAAACAAACTACCGACAAAACCACTACGAAATCTATAAGATTTTAGCGCGAATTTTTTCATTTTTTATCCTTGTAAAAATTTTGTAAAAACACCATTTGCAAAAACGCCATTTGTAAAACATTATGTATGACAAATGCGCTTGCCAAAAATATGTGGCAAGCAGGCATTTGCAAGCCACAAGTTAGATTCTCAACCAAACCCCCCAAAATCGCTTTTTAAAACAAACCCCAAAATCTAGCCTAAAAAATAAACGCCACAAAAAGTTGGAATTTATCATACGCAATATCATAGGCATCTCGCCCTCTTGCGTGGGTTATGATTTGTGTAGAAGTGATACCATTTGCTTCAGCGGCTACATCGGGTTTTGTGTCGTTTTTGCGGTTTGTCATATCGCCGTGAAAGTAGCGAAAACCGATATTTATCACATTGCTTAGCTTATATCCAAGCCCCGCCCCATAGATAATCCCATCATAGCTTGTCTCCACTCTAGGAAATGCCCCGCTTCCTTGCGCGTTTGCCACAGGGTAAATATCATTCATAAATAGCCAGCCATAGCCCACAAGCCCCGTTAGATAAAATCCGCTTTTTTCTATTCCTATCATCACAGGTATTTCGCTCCCCCAGCCCAAGATTCCATCATAATCTTTTTGCTGAAATCCTCTATGGTCGCTTAAAATATTAGACTTGCCATTAGCTTTTAGGTAGATAGGGAAATTTACCCCCGCACCAGCGATGAAGCTAACTCCACCTTTTGTGCTATCAATCGTGCGCAAATATACATTATATCCCAAATCCACAGCCCAATAAGTCGCACTGCCAAGCATACTATAAGAGCCACCCACAGCACCTTCGTTAAATATATACCAACGCCGTTCTGAATTCCTAGAATTTGCTTTTGAGCCAGAGACGATTGAGCCGCTTGCAAATCGGCTTGTAAATTTGCTTTGATTGCTTTGCAGATTTTTATAGTTATTGCTTGCTTTTTGCTTGTTGGTCGCAGCTTGCGCGGTGCTAAAAACCCCTGCAAATCCACAAAATCCCACAACAAACGCCAAAACTAGCAACAAAGAATTAACCCTGCGAATGCCACTCATCTTTTTTACCATTTGGAAAGTCATTTCATACTTCATTTTCCATCTCCTTTTAAGGAATTTTTGCTATGATACCACATCGGCAATAATGCAAAATCAATAAATAATCAAGTATTTTTTCATTGATTTTGTATTATTTTTGCTTTTATTTTGCATTCTTTTTGCATTGCAAAATGTCGCTAAAAAGTTGCAATATCGCAACAAGCTACAAAATCACAAAAAGGCAGTTTGGATTCTATGATTTCGCACGATTTAGACGCTAACAACCCTAGACATTCCCCTAGATATTCCCCTAAAAATTCCTCGCAAATCCCGCAAGATTTGCAAAATCCACAAGCTTTGCAAAATCCCCTTGCGCATTGTTTTTTGGCACTCAAAGCCTCCGCAGGCAGTGGCAAGACTTTTAGCCTTGCTTTGCGCTATATATGGCTACTTTTTGGCGGGGCAAAACCTAGCGAGATTTTAGCCCTAACTTTTACCAACAAAGCCACAAAAGAAATGCAAGAACGCGTGAAAAACGCCCTAAAAGAGCTTGCAAATCCCATTGCAAACGAGGCTTCGCCATTTATGAGCGCGCTTGAAAATCTAGGACTTAGCAAGCAAGAAATCCGCGCAAAATCTCCTAAAATCTATAAAGAATTTTTAGATTCCACGCCCAAAATCTGCACCATTGATTCGTTTTTTAATTTAATCTTGCATAAATTTTGCTGGTATGTGGGGCTTAGCCAAGATTATCAAATCGGTGAAAATATCGATGAAAACGAACTTTTTGAGGAATTTTTAGCCACGCTAGAAAAAAACTACACAAAATCTACGCAAATCTTAAATGCTAATGCGGATTTTACAAATTTGCCACGCACAAACGCTAAAAATCTTGCAAGTACCCAAAATCTATCAAGCGCGTTTTATCAGCTTGTGCGATTTTGCTTTGATTTTGATATAGATTTTACTTCGGTTATGAGGCATTTGCAAGCGTGGCACAATGACAAAATCCACTTTAATAAGGCATTTTTAGAGAGATTAAAATCTTGCCCCATAGATGATACAAAAACCCAAATTGGCAAATGTGAATCTAGCATTTTATCCACGCTTAAACTAATGCAAGAGATTTTGCAAAAAGGCGGAGTATCCACTAGCGGTGCAAGCGCGCTAAAAGCCTCAAATATGGCAGAATTTATGAAAAAAGAATGGACTTTTTTAGCTAAAGATGAGCCAAATCAATATTCTTTTTTTAGCAAAACATTAAAAAATGAGAATCTAAACGCAGAATTTCGCCCGCTTTTTTTTGAGCTAAAAGAGAATCTAAAGCAGTATTTTTTGCTAAAAGAACAAGTGATTTTCGCAGAATTTGCGATGATTTTAGAAGCGTTTGGCAAGGCGCAAAATGCGACTTTGCAAGCAAGCAAAAAGCTAAGTTTTGAATCTTGCGCGCTAAAAGTGTATGAGTTGTTGATTTTGGGGGAAAACTTACACAAAGACACAGGCGGAATCGACCCGCAGTTTTTTTATTTTCGTATGGATAATGCTATTAGCCATATTTTGATTGATGAGTTTCAAGATACAAGCCCTATGCAATATGCGATTTTAGAGCCACTCATTGATGAGATTTACGCAGGGAGGGGCAGGGATATAAAAAATCTAGCAGATAGTAGCGAGGGCAATAGAAGTGTGTTTTTTGTGGGGGATTCTAAGCAGTGCATTTATGGGTTTCGGGGGAGTGAGGCTAGATTTTTTGATGAGATTATCGCTCATTCGCCACTGCATACGCACAATCTCCCGCATAACTATCGTAGCCAAAAAACTATCATTGATTTTGTAAATGCGTGTTTTGCGCAAATATTTGGCGATGAAAAATACCAAAATCAATCCTTGCCAAACCCCACGCAAAACGCACAAAATAAACATACTAACCCAAAATCTTTTGTATGCGTGGTGCAAGAAACTCCGCTCACAAAAACAGCTAACATAGAATCTAGCCCAAAATCCATAGAATCTAAAAAAGATTTTAGCCACGATAGCAAGACTCAAAATCCCCAAAATAAAACGCAAGATGAAACACAAAATGAAGCGCAAAATGAAGTAATAAAAAAAGTTTTAGATAGCATTCAAACGCTTTTAATGCTTGGTATAAATCCAAATGATATTGCGATTTTGTGCTTTAAAAATGATGATATTTTTAGCATTAACGAGGCGATAAAACAGCGATTTGATGGCATAAAAACCACCCCTGAAATCAAATCTGCGTTTATCCAAAAACCAAGCGTTAGATTTATCCTAAGCGCGTTAAAATTTCTTGATATGCAAAATCACAATGCGACAAATAGTGAGCAAACACCGCGCGATAAATCGTTTCAAAAAACAAGCGATTTTTATATTTATGAATGTCTAAAAATCGCGGGCAAAAAGGCATTTGATACGCAAAAAAGAGAACAGATAGTAGAATCTTTTAAAGAAAGTCTAAAAGAATGCCTAAACAAATCAACAAAAGATTTTAAAAATGAAAAAATAGCGAAAATTGGGAGCGAGACGCCACCAAAAGAGGCAATTTATAAGCCTAGCAAATGTATCTTAGAAATCATAAAATCCTTTAAAATCTATGATAAAAATGCCCAAAAACTACTTGAAGTAAGCCTAGAAAAAAAGGGCGAAAATCTTAGTGAGTTTATCGCTAGGGCAGAATCCCAAAGCATCACTTCGCCCAAAGAAAATCAAGTAGGGCTTAGGATTTTAACCATTCACGGGGCTAAAGGGCTAGAATTTCCATACATAATCTTGGCTGATAGACTTGGTGGAGAATCAACAAATAACAAGCAATTTATTTTTGATAAAGCCATTTATTTTGCGACAAATCAAAAGCAAAGAAAGATTGTGGATAGCGAGTTTGCCTCTGCGCTAGAATCTAGCCAAAAGCTAGAAGAAATCGAAAAGCAAAATGTGCTTTATGTGGCTTGCACGAGGGCAAAAAATGGGCTTATCATAGCCCCTAAAAGCGAGCGATATAAAACAGGCGACAAAGAGGGGCAATCAAAAAGCGCGTTTAGCCCGATTTTAGAAGCGATAGAAACGGCATTTTTTGCAGAGCATTTTAGCAATCTAAGCACGCTACAACAACTACAACAAATCGCTATGCAAAATCCAAACCCCCTCCCACAAAGCACGCAAAATCCACAATCCACACAGCCAAAAATCCTATCCCAAAAACCATTTGGCACACAAATCCAAACGCTAAAAAATACGCCCCCCAAAAATATCTCTCCAAACGCAGCAAATATGCGCTTTGGCGAGGCTTTGCACTTGGCGCTAGAATACGCGCTAGGTTTTGGGACAAAAAAAGAGATTTTAGCCTCACTTTTGCAAAATCATTTTGGAGCGCATATTGACATTGCGCATATTTTGAGGCTTGTAGAAAAGACAAAAGAGCAGCTAGATGACTTTTTGCAAAAACAGATTTTGCAAGAGCAAGATTCACAAACACAGATTTTGCAAACACAAATTTTTCAGCAACAAATTTTTCATCAACAAATTTTTGTAGAGATGCCGTTGTTTTTTGAGGGAGAGCTAAAGCGAATCGACTTGCTAGCGCAGCATAAAAATAAAATATTTATACTTGATTACAAAAGTGGGATAAATTCTAAAGAAGAGCATAAAAAGCAGGTAAATGGCTACATAGACGCGCTAAAAACGCTTTATAAAGACTATGAAATCAATGGCTATGTAGCCTATATCCGCGATAATATGGTATGGGAAAAATGCTAGTTTAAGCCATATTTTACGCAAAAAATATATCGCAAAACCATAGCAAAATCTACATTTTACAAAATCTAAAAAAGGACAAAAATGGCGTTTATCAATTTCACTCTCATACCATTAAAACGACAAACAAAGATTTTGTTATTGCTTATTGCGTTTGGTTTTGGGCTTATTTCGATTATAAGTTTGCTAGCATTAAGCGGGCTAAAAAACGAGTATGACGCAAATATCAGCACGAGGGTGCATAAATCAAAATCTCTTCAAAATATACAAAAATTTTATATTTCCCTACCTGCGTATTCTAGCGCGTATTTGGACGCGCATTTTCAAGCAAAAATCGATTCTTATGAAAATCTACAATCCCAATATGAAAACAACCTCAAAGAATGGCAGACTTATGAGCAAGAGGGGGAGCAAAATGGGATTTTGCACTCATTAAAAACGCTATACCAAAATCTATTTTTTGCCAAATCCCTATCTCAAATGAAAGAAAAAATCGCCCAAAAAAATGAGCTAAAAAACGAACTCTCTATCCTTATAAATCACACAAAACATATCATTATGCAAGAAAATCTACAAGAAAATTTGCAAGAAAAAATGCAAGAGCATTCACAGCCAAATGCCAAAGCAAAATCTAAAACAAATGCCAAAAATCCACAAATCTTTTCGCAAACCCTGCTAACTCACAGCATAGAAGTCAGCAACAAAATCAATGAGATTTTTGAAAAAAATATTGAGATTTTTAGTTTGCAAGATAGTATCACAGATACGATGTATGATAGCACGATGATATTTTTGCTAATCTTTATGCTATTTGTTAGCATTATCACGGTGTATTTTTCAAGCGTGTTTATGGGGTTTATGCGGGGGAAAAATAAGCGACTAGAAAAAATCATTTTGCAAAAAACAAATGAGCTAAAAAAACATAACCAAAATCTACAACAAACCATTAGCGAGCAAATCGAGCAATCGCGCAAAAAAGACCAAATAATGTATCAGCAAGCCCGCTTTGCAGCGATGGGGGAAATGATACAAAATATCGCGCACCAATGGCGACAACCGCTAAATTCACTCATTATCCTTATCCAAAATTTTAAGCTAAAATTTGATAATGGCACTTTGAGCCAACACATTGTCGAAACGCAGACAAAAGACGCGCTAAAAATCGCAAATAATATGTCTGATACGATTGAGAATTTTCGCAATTTTTTTCAGCCACATCATAAAAAAAAGAATTTTTTTATTTGTGCGAGTATTAAGGATTCTATCGCGCTTATAAAGCCGACTTTGGAGCAAAATAATATCCAAGTATTTTTTGAATATGATGAGGATATAGAGATTTTTGGGTATGAAAATGCTTTTAGCCAAATAATCCTAAACATCATAAAAAACGCCCAAGACGCCCTCACGCAATGCGCACTAGGGTTTGAAGCGCAATCTAATAGCGTAGAATCTAATAGCACAGAATCTAATCACAATGATTTTAATGATTTTGGCACAAAATCTAGCCTAGATTCTAGCGCGCAAATATTAAGAGATTCTATCGATTTGCAAGCCCAAAGTGGCATTATCCAAATCACTCTATCGTGCAACGCAAAATGCGCCCTGCCACAAAATAATCCTATAAATCCTAGCACAAAAGGCTGTGCTGAAATCTGCATAATGGATAATGGCGGTGGAATCAAAGTAGCCCAAATGGATAAAATCTTTGAGCCATATTTCACCACCAAGCACAAATCCATAGGCACAGGCATAGGGCTATATATGGCAAAACAAATCATCGAAAAGCAAATGGGTGGGTGTATCGAAGTGGTAAATGATGCGTGGGTGGCTAAAGCCATCAATAAAGAATGTTATGGTGCAAAATTTATGATAAGATTTCCTTTATCAAATGTAGCACATTAGCCATAAATCATCATTTCAAGGGGATAAAATGCAAAATCTAGCGGAGCTAAAACAACTCACATTGCTTTATGTCGAGGATAACGAAGAAGTCGCACGAGTAAGCACGATGGTGCTAGAAGACTACATAGAGCGAATCTTTGTAGCAAAAAATGGCGTAGAAGCCTTAGAGATTTTTGATACCCACCAAATCGATTTAATCCTAAGCGATATTTTGATGCCAAAAATGAATGGGATTGAGTTTGCACGCAAAGTGCGCGAGGGCAAGCACAACACTCAATGCCCAATCATTTTTACCACCGCACACACGGAGGTAAATTACTTGCTTGATGCGATTTCGCTAAGTGTCGATGGATATGTGCTAAAACCTATCAATGTAGCCGAATTATTAGCCACGATGCATAAAGCTATCCTCCCAAAAATCCAAGCCAAAGAAATCGAATCCAAAAATATGCTTTTAAGCGCGATAAATACTTTTGTAGGGGGCAAAAAAATCGAAATTATTAGATTTTTGCTTGAGCATTGTGATGAAGAGGGGATTTTTTATGGGAGTTATGAATACATTATCGAGGAGTTGGGCGTTAGCAAACCTACGATTGTAAAGACATTTCATCAGCTAATGGAAGTGGGATTGTTGGTCAAAATAAGAAACAAAGTCTATAAAATCTGCTTAGAAAAATAGGGATTTTTGGTTTATCATAAATGATTTTGGTTTGCCATAAAAGATTTTGACTTGTCATAAAGGACTTTTTTTTGTAATAAATGATTTTTTTGTCATAAAAGACTTTGACTTTCCATAAAGAACTTTGATTTGTTATAAATGATTTTGGTTTGTCATAAATGATTTTATTTTGTCATATTTGTTTGGGGCAACGCCTTTTTTTTAAGCCCTACTACATTGCGTAGGTGTCTTGCTTTTGTAGGGGTTTTGTTTTTCTGAATGGATTTGCTTTTGTGGAGGTGTTTTGGAGGGTGGATTGGTTTTGTGTAGGTGGTTTTATTTTGTGAAGTGGGATTTTTGTTTCGCAAAGTGTGGGATTTTATTTTTGTGGAGTGGGCGAGATTTTTTGTGAAGTGAGGTGGTTTTTGTTTTGGCTAACGCTTATTAAGCCCTGTTGCATTGCGGGGTGTTTTTTGTGTAGGGGGTTTTTACTTCGGCTAATGCCTCGCAACCCATTGCGTAGAGTTGGCGTTTGTCATTGCAAGATTTTGCATTGCCGACATTGCGAGAATTTTTAATGTCATTGCGAGATTCTACGACCTGAACAAAAATTGCAGATTCGTGGCAATCCAAATCATCGCTTTTTGTCATTGCGAGTTTTTGCGTAGCAAAATCGTGGCAATCTATTTTATTAGGTTTGTAAAAAGCGTGTTTTGCGCTTTGTGAATATAGATTTTGCTTGCGCAACTGCGCCCATTCGCGCTTGTGCGCTGAATCGCTACTTCGTAGCTGTGGGCTTGTGCCGCGCTCACTGCGTTCGCTCGCAATGACGGAATGTTTTGCTGTCATACTGCTATTTTGCAAAACTCGAAGATTCTCTCTTATTGTCATATTGAGCGCAAAATATCTCTACTTACATTTTTAGATTTTGAGATACTTCGGGCTACGCCCTCAGTATGACAAGGATTTTTAGCGTAAGAAAAGTTGCAGTCATTGAAAGAGTTTGCATTTTCGTCATTGCGAGATTCTAGGCTTTGTAAAAAAGCCTAGAATCGTGGCAATCTATCGTCAAAAACCAAAAACACACATTTTGTAAAAACTAACAATAGATTGCCACGCGTTACCCCTGCAACGCTTGCAATGAATAGATGATTCCGCTAATGTTTAAATATGGCAACAATAAAAAATCTAAACCAAAATGAAAAATCTAAAATGGAAAAACTAAGTCCAATAGTCGCACTCCGTCATTGCGAAAAAAACAAGCAAAGCGTAGTTTCTTTAGAAAATCGTTAGATTTTGCGTGGGAATCTAGCGATTTTTATCCTAAACATTGTAGATTTTTGTGAATTTTGGGTAGATTTTGCTTGCAATGCGCTTCAAATATCACAAAACAGATGCTGTCCCTAGATTTTGCCAAAAGCCAACGCACAAAAATAACAAAAAATAACAAAACAACGCAAGAAAACACAAAACAATAAAACAACACAAAAAAAACACAAACAACGCAAAAAACGCAAAAAAAACACAAAAACAATAAACAACAACGCAAAACAACAAAAATAACAAAAAACAAACAAAAACAATAAAAACTTAAAAGCAAAAATCCTAAAAACAAAAATCCTAAATCGGCACGACATCAATGTCATTAGGATTATCTGGCAAATCCATTTTTGTATTGGTGGGTTGATAGGATATTTCCCTCTCGCGCAATACATCTTCAAACCGCACAAACGGCGCGTTAAACTGCACTTTGACTTCATCGATTTCGCCATTGCGATTTTTGGCGATGATGATTTCAGCGGTTTCTATGATATTTTCTTTTTTCTTTTCGTTGCGCTCTTGCTCTAGCTTGCGGATTTCATCTTCGTTTTTGCCATCTTGCTTTGCTTTGGCGATTTTGGCGCGCATAGCCCTATCAGCATAGACAAAATCCCTATACAAAAACAAAATAATATCCGCATCTTGCTCTATCGCCCCGCTCTCACGCAAGTCTGATAGCATAGGTCGTTTATCATCACGCGATTCTAGTGAGCGGTTTAGCTGGGATAAAGCCAAAATAGGGATTTCCAAATCGCGTGCAAGCGTTTTTAGTCCGCGTGAGATTTCGCTTATCTCTTCCTGTCTTGCGCCCTCACCCTTTCTTGTGCTACTTCCGCGCATTAGCTGTAGGTAGTCTATCACGGCAAATTCTACGCTATTATCTTGGCTTTTTAGTTTGCGCAATTTTGAGCGAAGCTGGGCTATGCTTAAATCGCTACTATCATCGATATATAGCGGTTTTTGGGCTATGTCTTGGGCTACGCGGGTAAATTCACTCATCTCATTATCATTCATCTTGCAAACAATCAAATCTTGCAAAGCAATGCTTGCTTGAGATGCAAATATCCTAAACATTAGCTGTTCTGCTGGCATTTCTAGGCTAAATATTGCAGCACCTTTGCCACTATGTAGCACGCTTAGGACAAACGATAAACAAAGCGCGGTTTTCCCCATCGATGGTCTAGCACCTAGCACGATTAGTTCGCCTTTTTTAAATCCCGCAGTGAAGTGATTTAGCTTTGAAAATCCCGTGTTTAGCCCCACAAGCACGGAGTTCCCTCTCTCTTTGCGCTCTTTTATCATATCTAGCGTGCTAGCGACTATCTCTTTGCTATGCCTAAACGCCGTGTCTGTGCCCTGCACTGAAATCTCATAGATTCCCCTCTCTATCTCATCTAAAATATCAATCCCCTTTATCGCGCTCTGGCTTGTCTTGCCCGCGATAAACATAGCAAATTTATTTAGCTGTCGTTTGATAGAGGCGTCTTTGATTTCGTTTATATAGCCTTGAATATTTGCAATCGGCGAAGTAGCGATAATCTCGCTAAATTCCGCTTGAGAGACAAAATGCTCCCCTTGCAACCTTGTGAGGACAAAATCTGGCGTGATAGGAATGCCTTGAGAATGCAAAACCTTGCAAATATCAAAGATTTTGCGATGAGATGGGTGCAAAAAATCATTGCTACTTAACACATCTGCAATTTCGATAAATGCGTCATTGTCAAACAAAATGCTTGCAATGACCGTGCTTTCAATGCTAATGATTTGCGAAGTGGGTTCGTTTTTGTGATTTTGGCTAGGCATTTTTGTCCTTAAAATTTACAAATATTATCATCAATGCCAAAATCTAGCATTTTCAACAATCGCTTTATTTCGCCACTATCGTGCGTGCGCCATCATTTGAATACACCAAAAATCGCTTATTTTTGCCTCTGTATTTATTTAGCGCGCGGGCAAAATCCGCCGTATCTTTTATGGCAATATCCTCTACTTGAGCGATAATATCCCCTTGAGAAAATCCTGCATCTTGGGCTGGAGAATTTGGCGTGATATTTGTAACAATCACGCCTTTTATATCCTCTGGGATTCTGTATCGTTGGCGGATTTGCGTGGTTAGAGGCTCTACGCGCATACCTTTTAGCGCGCTTTTTTCATCGCTAGTTTCTGGGATATTTACAGGTGCGTTTTCGCTCACGCTCCCGTCTTTGCGCAGGGCTAGGGTTAGCGTGATAGTTTGAGGTTTGCCATCGCGGATAATGCTTAGCGTGGCTTTTTCGTTTGGTTTAAGCGCACCGATTAGATTTCGCAGGCTTGCAGAATCTTTCACAGGCTTGCCATTTACCGCCGTTATCAAATCCCACACAAGTAGGCCTGCTTTTCTTGCTGGGGATTTTGGGTCGATAGATATGACTACCGCGCCTTGTGCATTGCCATAGTTTGAGCGTAGATTTTCGCCTATGTCTTGCGTGCCTACGCCTATGTAGCCACGCTGGATTCTGCCCTCTTTGACAAGTGAATTTGCCACTTCTTTTACCATATTTGCAGGGATTGCAAATCCTACGCCGTGATTGCCCCCTGTGCGTGATAATATCGCTGTATTCATTCCTATCAACGCCCCACGAGAATCAATCAACGCCCCGCCTGAATTTCCCGGATTTATCGAAGCGTCCGTTTGGATAAAGTTTTCATACGCATTGATTTGGATATTTTTATTAGTCGCAGATACGATTCCTTGCGTTACGGTTTCGCCCACGCCAAATGGATTGCCAATGGCAAAAACCACATCGCCCACCGCGACATCATTGCTATCAGCAAATGGGACAAAAGGCAAGTTATTTTTGCTAATGCGAATCACGGCAATATCGCCGTCTTTGTCGATACCCACCACGCTAGCGGTGTATTCTCGCGTGTCATTTGGAATCGTTACGATGATTTTATCTGCGCCATCGATTACATGGTTATTGGTGATGATATAGCCATCGTGAGAGATGATGACGCCACTGCCAAGTGAGCGCTCCACCCTGTCTTTTGGGATTTGGCTATACATATCGCCAAAAAACTGCTGAAAAAATGGGTCATTAAACATAGGATTCATAAGATTGTTTGAAACTTTTTTTTGCGTGGAAATATTTACGACTGCTTTGGTGGCTTTGACAATGGCATCGTGATAAGAATACACGGTGTTGCGCTCATTCATAGGATTTGCGCGTTTGGTGGCTTTGGGGGCGTTTTGGATAGCGTAGGCTTGGAGTGTGCCAAAAAGTGCGCTAAAACAGGCTATGCTAGAAGCTAGCATAATGCTAGCGATTTTTATAGATTTTGTCTTGCTTGTAGTTTTGTTTGTTGTCTTGTTTGTAGTTTTTGCATTGCTTGAGATATGTAGCATACCTAAAATGCGTGATTTGTGGGGGGGTAAAGCGTGGGATTTGATTTGCATTTGATTCTCCTATTTTGATTTTTTGGGATTTTGTTTTTTTAAATTTTTGCCCTCAATTTTTTACTTTCTTTGGATTCTTTGGATTTTCTGCTTTTTTGTTGGATTTTGCTTTTTGATTTTGCATTACGCAGAATTGTAAATCTTTTTGCTAGCAAACAAAATACCAAAATCACAAAAAACACGACCAAAAAAACACAACAAACGCAACATTGTAAAATGAAAATCTAAATGATAAAAAAATGCCTATTTAAGATATTTGCATTTGATAAATTTTTATGCGATTTTAGTTGCTTTTTTTGGCGGTGTGCTTGGATTTTAGTAGGTTTTTTATCTCATCATCGCTTAGATTTTGTATGTCCTTAAAACTCCCTATGAGCGATAATAATCGCTTGATTTGGGCTTGGCTTAGATTTCGCTTCTTTAGCACGCTAGCTTCTAGTGCGCTAGATTTCTTTTTTTCTCTATGAAAAGCTATGGCAAAGCGGTGTGCCTCATCGCGTAGCTTTTGCAAAAATTGTAATTTTTCATCGCTTGGGCTAAATGCAAAAGTGTTTGATAGCGTATAAAGTATGTCGCTTGCAGCCCCTTTGGCACGATTGGCATACTTGCTAGATTTGGATTTTAGGGTTAGGCTTTCTATGCTTGTTTTGCTTGTTTTGTTTATAGATTTTGCAAAATCTTTGTTTGCAAAATCTATAAAATCTGCTTGGCTATTTGTTTGGCTATTTGTCGCAAAATCCACACTTTTTAGGCTACTAAGACGCTTTTGCTTGGCGATGCCTACAATGTCGATTGCGCCATTTAGCCCGCAAGATTCTAGGATTTCTTTTGCAAGGGTGATTTGGGGTTTGCCTCCATCGATTAGCCATAGATTTGGTGGCGGTGTGCTAGCAAAATCTTTTGCCCTGCGGACAAGCATTTCGCGCATTTGGCTGTATTCATCGCTTCCGCTTAGTTTGTATCGGCGATATGCGGATTTGACAAATTCGCCATTTTCATACACTATCATCGCGCCCACGCAGTCTCTGCCACTATGATGGCTTGTGTCAAAGACTTCGATTCTGCTTGGGCTAGATTCTAGCTCTAGGCTTAAAGCTAGCCGCTCTAAAATCTCATTTTCTTTATCTAGCTTGGCACAATGCAATCCCAAAATCTCTTTTGCATTTTGCTTGGCAAGCGATAGGATTTTTGCCTTTGTGCCTATTTGCGGTGCATTTAGCGCGATTTTGCGTCCTTGCGTGGAGTAGAGAAAATCGCTTAGCAGGGCGCAGGGCAACCCATCAACACTAGGTAGTAAAATCTCACTAGGAATGATTGGCAATTTGCTTGAATATTGGTTTAGAATCGCTTGCGTATAGATTTGGGCGTAGATTTCGCTTTGGGCTTGTTTTGGTTGATTTTGGGACATTTGGGATTGGTTTAGTGAAATAATCTCGTGCTGAATGGATATGATTTTGCCCCCACGGACAAAAAGCGATAGTAAGATTGCTTTTTGGGATTTGGGATTTTTTGATGGATTTTGGTTGGTGCTTTGGCAAGGTTCTGTGATATGTTTTATGCCCTCATTGCTAGAATTTGGGGTTTTGTCAAAGGTTGCAAATTCTTGGCAATCTATTTTGTTAGATTGCAAAATATCATTATGTAGGCATTTTGTTTTTGGGATATTTCGGGCTTCGCCCTCAGTATGATAAGTATCACCGTCATTGCGAGCAAAATCGCTAGATTTTGCGTGGCAATCTATTTTGCTATTGTTAAAAAGTGGATTGCCACGCTCGCTATCGCTCGCTCGCAATGACGATTCCACGCTAAAATCTACCCTCCCCCTAACCCCCTCCGCAAGGGAGGGGGGATTATTTTTATCATTTGTAGCCCCCTCCGCCACATTTTGATAGTTTGGGGAGGGGGAATCTATTTCGTCATTGCGAGAATTTGCGACTTTGTCAAAAGTTGCAAATTCGTGGCAATCTATTGTTTTGTCAATGATTTTTTTGTCATATTGAGGGCTTAAGCCCGAAATATCTCTATTTTTAAGTTGCGATTGAGATACTTCGGTCGCTTGCACTCCCTCAGTATGACAAATTGTTGTTTGTGGATTTTGCAAATCTGCTTGCAATGACGGAATATCGCTAGATTTTACCCACCCCCCTAGCCCCCCTCCGCAAGGGAGGGGGAAATTTGGATTGCCACGCGGATTTTTCAAATCCGCTCGCAATGATGATTCTGTGTTGATTTCTTGGCTAGATTCTAGTGTGGATTCTACCCACCCCCTAGCCCCCTCCGCAAGGGAGGGGGGATTATTTTTATCTTTTGTAGCCCCCTCCGCCAAATTTTGATAGTTTTGTGAGGGGGAATCTATTTTGTCATTGCGAGCAAATGCGTCCGCATTTGCGTGGCAATCTATTTTGTTATTGTTAAAAAATGGATTTTGCTTGCGCAACTGCGCCCACTCGCGCTTACGCGCTAAATCGCTACTTTGTAGCTGTGGGCTTGTGCCACGGTCGCTATCGCTCGCTCGCAATGATGATTCTGTGTTAGAATCTAGGCTAGATTTTGGGGTAGATTCTAATGTGGATTTTACCCTCCCCCTAGCCCCCTCCGCAAGGGAGGGGGGATTATTATTTTCACTAAAATCTACGCCACTTTCCGCCACAATTCTAGTATTTGCGGTGGTGCTTGTGGAGTTTTTTGTAGATTTTGGGGGTGAGCTAGGCTCTCTCGCCTGCGAACCCTCAAAATCTGCAAAATCTATGCAATGACTATCCAAAGACGAATTGCTTTCACTAAAATTGCCCTCACAAAAATTGCTTTCACTAAAAGAATCTATATAAAAATACAACACATCAACATTCACATCTTTTGCCAAATCAAGCGCCGAAAAACTCTGCAAATTTTGCAACTTTTTGATTCTATCCCTATAAACCCCCGCTTCCTCATATCGCCTAGATTCCGCTAGGCTAAGCATTTTTTCTTTTAGTTTTGCTAGCAATTTATGCGGGGATTTTAGCAGTGATATAGCTTCATCTAGTATGTTTGCGTAAGCCTCTTTTGAGATTTTGGCTTCGCAGGGCGCACTGCACCGCCCTATTTGATAAAACAAACAAGCCTTTTTTTCTCTCACACACGAAGTCTTTTGCACAAGCGGATATATTTCTAAAAGTGAGTTTATGATTTCTTTTGCCCCGCTTGTGAAAGGTCCAAAATAGCTTGTATTTTTGGTAGTAGATTTTGTTTGGGTTATGTTGCGCGTTATCGTAGGTGTGGGGAAATCTAGCCCAAAATCAAACGCAATATAAGGATAAGTCTTATCATCGCGCAACAAAACATTATATTTTGGTTTTAGCTGTTTTATGAGCGAATTTTCCAAAATCAGCGCGTCTTGCTCGCTATTTACAAGCAAGATTTCGATATTTGCCACCTGTCGCACCATAGAGGCTATGCGGAGGGATACTTTTGGATTTGGGATTGGGGTGTTGCTTTGCAGGGTTTGGGAGAGCGAAAAATAGCTTTTTACGCGCTTTTTTAGGCTTTTTGCCTTGCCGATATATAGCACTCTGCCACTAGAATCTATGTATTGATACACGCCTGCTGCATTTGGCAGGGATAGTAGTTTTTGACTTAGATTTTCCATTTTTAGCTTTTGTTTAGATTTTGTATTGTTGCCAAAACCTTGTTTATAACCCGCGTTTATGTCCTGCGTTTATAGCCCAATAGCTATCCAATCTTGCTTTATGATTTGCAAATATTGCTCATAAATCTGTTGATAATTTGGCAATATTTCATCATTTAATAACAAAAAAGGATAGATTTTAAAACCGCTCATTTTAGGCAAATCAGGCGAATTATTAGGATTTTGCTCATAAAAAGTATATACCAAATCCGCTCGCACATTTTTTATTTTCACTTTTTTTGGGAATCGTTTATAAAAGCGCGATTCTCGTATGGAATGTTGGCTAGATTCTCGTATATGTTTTTGCATTATTCTAGGTTTTTGGCTAAGAGAAAAATCATTTGTAGATTCTTGCATATTTTCTCTTGCGTTTTGGATTTTATCGATTTGCACGGACGCCATAAGCCCTACGCGCTTTTGTAGCCCTACTTGCCCTGACAAAAAATTGCCAAGCGCATAAAAAATAAGCGTATTTCCTACGCGCTCGATAGGCTGTATGGCGTGAGGGTGGTTGCCTATGACAATATCTACGCCTAGATTCGCCAAAAACTGCGCGATTTCTCTTTGCTCTTTGGTTGGTTTATGAGTGTATTCTACACCCCAATGAATCGAAACTATCAGCAAATCAACTTTATGCCTAATGGATTTAATGTCATTTTTTAGCATTTCTTTGGTATAGACATTTACAAGGTATTCTTTGCCCTGTGGGAGTGGGATTCCATTTGTGCCATAAGTGTAGGCAAGCATCGCGTAGCTTATGCCATTTTTTTGCAAGATTTTTTGCTGGATTTTATCTTTTGCATCTGCGCTCTCAAAGCTCCCTGTGGAGTAGATTTCGCTATTTTTAGATTCTTTTTCACGCCAAAATCTAAGCATCGAATGCACGCCTTCTTCGCCTTTATCTAGCGTGTGATTATTGGCTAGGCTTATGAGGTTAAACCCTAGTTTTAGCATCGTTTCGCCAAAATCTTTGGGGGAATTAAACCTAGGATAGCTGCTAAGCCCTAGCTCGACACCGCCTAAAATACTCTCTTGATTATAAAACGCTAAGTCATATTTTTTGCTTATAGGTGCGATTAGGCTAAACATTGGCATAAAATCATAGCCACCATATTGCGTTTTTGCGTCCTCATACACGGACTTATGCAGTAGCGTATCGCCGATTATAAATAATGTCAGCGAATTAGATTTCGCTTCTATGTTGCTAAGTAGCAAACAAAATGCGACAAAAGCATACAAAATCTTTTTTGCTAAAATCTTGTTCACAATATTGCTCGTTTTTATTTTATTTTGATTTTATTTTGTTGGGATTTTTGCTTGATTTAAGTTTATCACATTTGCAAAATTTAGGCTTTTTCGCTTTTTTTGACCATCTTGCGAAGCGTTACAAAAAACTTCATCCACGCATCAATCTCCATCAGCGGATGTCCGCCCCATTTGGTGTTTGGCGGTAGATTTTTGCCTACTGCGCCCCTCCCTGCAATTTGGACAAAATCCCCGATATGGATATGTCCGCCTGTGCCAGCTTGCCCGCCCATTACGACATTTCGCCCCGTAGTGGTGCTACCTGCTAGCCCTACTTGGGATACTAGCAGGCTATGCTCGCCGATTACGCAGTTATGCCCGATTTGCACAAGGTTGTCAATCTTTGTGCCTTTTTTGATTAGCGTCTTGCCAAAAACCGCCCTATCTATCGTGCTTCCAGCCCCGATTTCGACATTTGATTCTATCTCTACGATTCCGTTATGCTCGATTTTGATATGCTCGCCTTGCGCAGTATGCGCATAGCCAAACCCATCGCTACCGATTACGGCATTTGCGTGGATATTGACATTATCAGCGATTTTGCTTTGTCGATAGATTACGACATTTGGGTAGATTTTGCAGTTTTGTCCGATGCAGACATCATCGCTTAGCACCGCCCCGCTCATTATGATACTGCCCTGCCCTATTTCTACATTTTGCCCTATATATGCGCCTTGCATTATTTTCACGCTTGAATGGATTTTGTTTGTTTTTCGCAAATGTGGCTCTTGGCTAGATTTTAGTGAATCCTCGCAAAACTCGCTTTGCGTGAAAAAATGTGATAAAAGCGCGAATGCTAGATGAGGATTTGGCACGATTAGTGGCTCTATGTGGCTAGGCACTTGGGAGGCAAACTCTTCGCGCAAAAGCACCGCGCTTACTTTTGAAGTGGCAAGAGATGGCAAATATTTTGGCTGGTCAATGTAGCTTATATCGCCCTGCCCGCCAAACTCAAGCGGGGTTAGCGCGTGGATAACAAAATCCTTTTTTATCTCATTTGTTATGCCTATTTTGTCTTTGATTTGGCTTAGTTTGACTGCTTTTGGGCTAGAATCTACCATTTTTGCTCCTTTTGTTTATTTGCATAGTGTTTGTTTTTAAGGCGTTTTTGAAGTCGCTTTTGCGTTTTTAGCACAAGATTTTGCAAATAATGCTAGCTAATGCACGCTTCAATAATATCTTTTAGCCCATTTGGGCTAAGTGCTGCGCTACCCACAAGCACGCCATCTACATTTGGGATTTTGCTAATTACATTAGCGTTTTTGGCATTTACACTTCCGCCATAAAGCAATGGGGTTTTTGTGATAGAGCGCAAAAAACTATGCACGCCTTCTATGTCTTTTTCATCTGCGCTAACCCCCGTGCCAATCGCCCAAATAGGCTCATACGCCACGCAAAATTTAGATTCTAAACTAGAATCTAGCACAGATTCTAGCCCGCTAAATTGCGAATACAAAAACGCTTCTAACGCCTGCTTGCCCTTTTTTCTTGTCGCTAGATTTTCCCCCACGCAATACACCACTTCATAGCCATTTTCCAAAAAATATCGCACTTTTTTGGCACAAAAATCTTGTGATTCTCCCAAAATATTTCTACGCTCACTATGCCCTATAAGCAGGGTTTTTATGCCCATAGATTCTAGCATTTGCGCTCCTATCTCGCCACTATATGCGCCATTTTTTGCAGGGTAGGCATTTTGCGCACCGATTTTTATGCGTTTGGCATTATCACTAGCACTTTGCAATGCGACAAATGGCGGGAAAACCACCACTTCATTTTGCTCCCAAAACGATTTAGAATCTACATTTTTAAAAAGATTGTATGCTTCAAATTCCCTCACATAGTGATGTGCAGAGCTTGGCGTATGATTGCATTTAAAATTTGCCATAAATTTCATTTGTAAAACTCCTTATGCCTAAAATATGCAAAAAAGCGATTATACCCAAATACTTTTTTATATTGTCAAATCTCGCTATAATGCACGCAAAACTTATGATGTGCTAGCCCATCAAATGCTTATAAAGCGCGCAAAAATCCACAAAAAGAGAATCTAAATGTCAAGCAAAAACGCTAACAAAACAAAAAATAAAATCACAAACAAAAAAGATAAAATCTTTCGCACAAAAAATAAAACCTCCAAACAGCATAAAACTAAGCAAACAAAAGAGAAATTTTGCTTTGATAAGCGCGTGGCTAGCGTGTTTGATGATATGTTGGAACGCTCTATCCCTTATTACAAAGATAATCTTAAACTTTGCATAGATTTTATAATCCAAAATCTACCAAAATCTAGCAAGACGCTTAAAACCACAAAATCTAGCAAAAATCTGCCTAGAATCTATGATATTGGCTGCTCAACGGGCAATATGCTTTTGGGGCTTTTTGCCCGCACAGATGCCGAGTTTATCGGCATAGATAGCTCTAGCGCGATGATAGAAAATGCCACGCTAAAAGCAAAGGCTTATGGTGCGAAAATCTGCTTTATCTGCGCGGATTGCACGAAGCTAGAATATCAAAAAGCGCAATGCTTTATCACAAATTATACTTTGCAATTTATCCGCCCACCAAAGAGGGTGGATTTTTTATCCAAAATCTATGACGCGCTAGAATCTGGCGGGATTTTGATTTTGAGCGAAAAAATGACAAGCCCAAATGCCACGCTTGAAGCGCAAATGATAGAGTATTATCACAGCTACAAGGCAAAAAATGGCTACACCAAAAATGAGATAAATGCCAAAAGAGAAGCGTTAGAAAATGTGCTTGTGCCTTATAGTTTGCAAGAAAATATCGCGCTTTTGTGCGAGGCTGGGTTTAGGCTAGAAAATATTGAAGTGCTATTTAAGTGGGTAAATTTTGGGACAATCATTGCGAAAAAAGATTAGAGCCAAAAAAATTAGATTTTGGTAGTTTTTGGCATATTTTAGGGGATTTTAGGCACAAAACAAAGCTATAAATAAAGCACGCAAAAAAAATGCAAGACACATAAAAATAAAGGCAAAAAATGCTAGATTTTGAATTTATGTTTCGTCATTTAGACTTGCTCCAAAAGGGGCTTAGTTTGACATTGCAAATTTCTATTTTTGGGATTTTGCTATCGATTTTTATCGGGTTTTTTTGCGCGATAATCCTAAGCGAGAGTGAGCGGACAAAGCTAGAAAATCCTACAAAATCTAGCACAAAACCAAAAAAATCTGCTCCCATAAAAATCCTAGAAATGCTAGTCAAAATCTATGTCGAAATAGCGCGAAACACGCCATTACTCATTCAACTATTTTTCCTCTACTTTGCCCTGCCAAAAATTGGTATAAAACTAGAGGCTTTTAGCTGTGCGGTTATCGGGCTAGCGTTTTTGGGAGGCGGATATATGTGCGAGGCATTTCGGGCGGGATTTTTAAGTATTAGCATTTCACAGATTTACTCCGCACGCTCACTAGGGCTAAGCAAAGCACAAATTATCCGCTTTATTGTCCTGCCTCAAGGGTTAGCCGTGGCTATGCCCGCACTAAGCGCAAATGTGATTTTCCTAATCAAAGAAACTTCAGTCGTTGGGATTTTAGCCCTAGCTGATGTGCTGTATAATGCAAAGGACATAATTGATATTTATGGCAAGACTTATGAGGCGTTATGTATGCTAATCTGTGCGTATTTGGTGGTGCTTTTGCCACTATCGCTTGCTTTTGGTGCGCTAGAATCTCGTTTGCGCAAAAAAATGTGAAATTTTGGAATTTTTGCTTTTTATGTTGATTTGTGGTTAGGATTTAGGATTTTTTAAACATTCTTTCGATAGAATGGTAGTTTTATTTCAATGCGGAAGTGGCGAAATTGGCAGACGCACTAGACTTAGGATCTAGCGCCGCAAGGCATGGAGGTTCAAGTCCTCTCTTCCGCACCATACTTCTTTTATCTTTTTTTTCTTGTTGATTTTACTTGCGTTTCAAATGCTCCCGTTTTTTACAAATTTAATTTTTTAAAGCCTAAAATCTAAAAATGCTATACAAAAATCTAGCACAAAATCAACATAAGCAAGACACCAAAAAGCCGTGGTTTTATAGGGATTGAGCTAGGATTGACAAATGCCAAAATCTAGCAATATATTTATCAAACATTTTACGCTACTCTATAATGCTTGGGTATGTTTATAGATTTTAGGTTTTTAACAATGCTGATTGTGGGTTATGACATTTGATAGAATCTTAGATTTTGTTAAAAATTAGATTTTGAGATAAGGTATTTTAGGTAAGATTTTGCAAGCAAAAAATGGCGACCCTTGAAAGATTCGAACTTTCGTAACTACCTAGAAAGGGTAGTATCCTTGACCGCTAGATGAAAGGGTCATATAAGGGATTAGGGGATAAAAACGCGTATAGGACTCTCGCTAAAAATTTTTTGGACATCCTCTCTAGATGGGGCTTGCGCTTCGCTAGGATATGGACCTAGCAAATAACGAGTCGTGGTTAATCCATTTTTGTTAGTGATTTTTTGGACACGATAGGAATATTTTTTGACAAGTGCGATAAATTCTGCTTTTGGCTCTTTGCTAAAAGAACCCAACTGCCAATAAAATCCTGTCGTAGGCGCGCTACCATTTGCGCTTAGCGTGCTACCTTGCGGGCGTAGATTTTGTGTGGGTTGTGAGGTTTGCGTTGGTTGCTGGGCGGTGGGCTGTGGTTTGGGGCTAGATTGCTGGGCTAGTGCTTGCCTTTGTGCTTGTGGGGTTTGCTGTGGTGCGCTATGCTGTGCTGATGGTTGCGCAGATTGTGGTGTGGGCTGTTGTGGTTGCCCGCCACCTGTTAGTCGGTTTATTATCATATCAAGGCTAGAAGTCTCTGCCTCCTCTGGTTTTGGCGTATCTTGTGGATTTTGTATGCCCTCTAAGCCTTTTAGCAAAGAATCATCAATCGCATTTGTATCAAAATCTATCCCGCCTAAGTTGCCAAAATCATCTTCAAATGGCGTAGCGATACTTTTATCGATTGTGCCGTCGTTTGATTTTGAGATTTTTTCCTCATTTGCCCCCAAAAATTTCCACATCGCAAACGCCACCACCACGATGATAGCGACTGCCATAAGAACGATGATTATGCTTTTTTTACCGCTTGAGGACTTCTGCCTTGTATTGCCAAGCAGTATTTCACTTAGCTCGTTTCTATCGTCCATCATCTTTCACTCCTTTGCATTTTCATTGCTTTGCATTTTCACTCTTTTTGCATTCTCTGCTAGCGTTTATGGATTTATAAATGTTTCGCCCAAGAAGCCCCGCGCTCTTTTGCATACACTTCATAAGGCAACGATAGAATATTAAAATCTTTTGGTAAATCATTGTTTGGAAACACGCGCCACTCTAATGGAGTTTTTTGCCCTAGCTTCATAGATAGCATTTTAGCAAGCGTCTGCCCCTCTGCAAGCGAAGTATGCCCTTTGTGGATATAGAGATGCAAATGTCCGGGGGTTTTGGTGCTATAAGCAGTGAAATTGATAAATCCTTCTTCGCGGAAAAGAAGCTGTGCTTTGTGATAAAACCGCTCAGGGTCGCGTCCGTTGTAATCAAATACGATATTTTCTACCTTATCGCCGGGCAAAATAAGACTATGGGCAACGATTAACTTATGAGAAAAATGGTCTTTGATAAGCTGACTTGTAAGCGTAGAATCCACTTTTTCAAATTTATCAAACAAAAGTCTGCCACTATAATGAATCTTTTGCCCCAGCCCAGCGATTTTTTTATAATAACACGCTGTATGAACTTTAATCAGTTTTAAATCCATTTCTGTCATTGCCATTGCCTATCCTTGTCAAACCTAAAATCTCAAATCTAAAATATCGCCCTATCATACACCACAAAACGCGAACTAAGCTCTTTTACCTCTGCTAAAATTGCTTTTTGGAGATTTTCATCTGTGATATTGTCTAAAATATCTGCGATTTTGCCCGCTATCCATTCAAACTCCGCTTCTTTCATACCTCGCGCTGTGAGTGCGGGAGAGCCTATGCGGATACCACTTGTTACAAATGGGCTTCGCTTCTCTCCCGGAACGGTGTTTTTATTTACCGTGACTCCAGCCCTGCCTAGTGCCAAATCCGCATCTTTGCCGCTAAAATCCTTTGTCAAAAAGCTCATCAAAATAAGATGATTATCGCTTCCTTGGCTAACCAAATCATACCCCCTATTTATTAACACTTCTGCCATTTTGGAAATATTTGCTTTAACTTGCTTAGCATACGCCTTCCATTGTGGCTTTAGATTTTCGCTAAAACCGATGGCTTTAGCAGCGATGACATTCATAAGCGGTCCGCCTTGAATCCCGGGGAAAATGCTTTTGTTGATTTTGGTTGCGATTTCTTCGCTATTTGTGAGAATAAGCCCTCCGCGCGGTCCCCTCAAAGTCTTGTGTGTAGTGGAAGTAACAACATCGCAATGTGGAAAAGGATTGGCATTTTCCCCTGCGACTACAAGCCCTGCTATGTGGGCAATATCTGCCATAAGGATTGCGCCTACCTCATCTGCGATTTGCCGAAATCTAGCGAAATCTAGCTCGCGCGTATATGCCGAAAATCCAGCCACAATGATATTTGGCTTGACAGATTTTGCGATATTTTCTAATTTATCATAGTTGATTTTGCCATCTAGCTCCACGCCATAAGAAAAGCTATGATAAGTCTGCCCAGAAGAGCTCACCTTTGCGCCGTGTGTTAGGTGTCCGCCGTGGCTTAAATCCATTCCCAAAATCTTATCATAAGGCTTTAGAAGCGCGTTATAAACCGCGCCATTTGCTTGTGAGCCTGAGTGTGGCTGGACATTTGCATACTCACAGCCAAAAAGTTTTTTTGCTCGCTCTATGGCGATAGATTCTATATCATCGACAAACTCACAACCACCATAATATCGCTTGCTTGGGTATCCCTCCGCGTATTTGTTGGTAAGCACGCTACCTAGTGCCTCCATAACAGCTGGAAAAGTATAATTCTCGCTTGCTATCATTTCTAAGTGTTGATTTTGTCGGGCAAGTTCTTTTTGCAAAAGTTCGTAGATTTCTTTGTCGGCAGATTCTAGGTAGTAAGGCATTTTCTCTCCTTAGATTGTGTTTAGATTTTGCTTAAGATTTGTTTTAGTTTTTTTGGCTTTTTTTGTTGATAAAATCACGCGTTACAAATCGACATTTTCCCATTTTTTGTTAGATTTTTGGTTAATGTTTATTTGACTTTTGCTCCTTTTTGCTATTTTTTGGCTAGTTTTATTTTGTGTCATTTTTCGTCATTAGGTAGCATTGTAAAATCCTCTTTTATGGGCTTCATCGCGGGGAATAACAATACATCTTTGATAGTTTTTGAATTGGTAAGAAGCATCACAAGCCTATCAATCCCTATGCCCTGCCCCGCCGTAGGTGGCATACCATACGCAAGAGCCCACACAAAATCTTCGTCCATATATTGCGCTTCCTCATCGCCTTTTTCTTTTTGCGACACTTGCGCTCTAAATCGCTCCAGCTGGTCTAGCGGGTCATTTAGCTCGCTAAACCCATTTGCAATCTCTTTACCACCGATAAAAAGCTCAAATCTATCTGCCCTGCTAGAATCCGCATCATTTCGCCTAGCAAGCGGGCTAATATCGATAGGATATTGCGTGATAAAAGTAGGATTTATAAGCCTTGATTCTACAAATTCGCCAAACGCGCTTTCAAGCAACTTGCCATAGCTCATATTTGATTCTAGTTTTACGCCTTTATCTGTAAGATATGCTTTTAATTTTGCTTCATTGGTAAAAATTTCACGCGAAATCTTGCCGATTTGCTCTAAGCTTTCCTCATAAGTCAAAATCTGCCACTTACCAAAATCTATCGCATTCTCGCTAGAATCCAAAAAAGGCAATTTTCTATCCATTCCTAGATTTTGCAACAAATAATCAAAAAATTCCTTTGTCAGCGCAATCAAATCCTCATAAGTATGATATGCCCAATAAAACTCAATCATACTAAATTCTGGGTTGTGGCTATGGTCCATTCCCTCATTGCGAAAGTTGCGATTTAGCTCAAAAACCGCTTCAAATCCACCCACAATGAGTCGCTTTAGATAAAGCTCTGGCGCGATTCTTAGATACCTATCTACGCCTAATGCGTTGTGCTTTGTGATAAAAGGCTTTGCATTTGCACCTCCGGGGATTGGGTGGAGCATCGGCGTTTCCACTTCCAAAAATCCTTTTTCCTCAAAAAATTTTCGCACAAGACTAACGATTTTGCTACGAAGCCTAAAAATCTCTCTAACCTCGCTATTTACGATTAAATCCACATATCTTTGACGATAGCGAAGCTCGACATCTGTTAGCCCGTGAAATTTCTCTGGTAAAGGCACAATCGCTTTTGTCAAAATCTTAAAATCCTTTGCGTGGATACTTAGCTCGCCACTTTTTGTTACAAAGCCAAATCCGCTAACAGCGACTATATCACCCACTTCAAGTAGTTTTTTTACCACCTCCCACAAATCCTCCCCCAAATCATTTAGCGATAGATAGCCTTGCAAAATCGCGCTTTCATCTTGGATTTTGATAAAGCAGGCTTTGCCCATAAGCCTTATAAATCGCACGCGCCCGACTATTGTTTCATTTTGCGTTTCAGTCTGCATTTCATTTTGCGTATTTTGTTGTGTGGCGTTTGTAGTGTCCGCAGGCTTTGTGCCTTCGCTAGAATCTGTGCTTTGTGTTTGTAGATATTCATATTTTTGCAAAAAGTCCGCGTTTTTTATCGTGCGCTTTATGCCATTTGCATAAGGATTTAGATTTTTTTCTCTTAACGCCTGCGCTTTTGTGATTCGCTGTTTTATATAAGTGTTTTCAAACATTTTTTTCTCTCTTTTAATTTTTTAGATTTTAGATTTTATGCAAATGCAACTTTTTGCAAAATCCTAAAATTCGCCATTTTGAAGCAAAATTCCTAACAATATACATTTTATGCAATCCATTTACAAAATCTAAATCTTACAAAATCTAAATTTTACAAAATTTACTCTTGCAAAATCTACTTTTGGCTCTTTATGTTTTTTTGCATATTTTTTATGTCTTGTGGGATTTCGGGCATTTGGGGTATGTCGTATTTTTCGGGGAAATGGATAATAAATTGCGCAACTTTTAGCATATTTACATATATTTGGCTTTGCTCCCTTGCGATTTTGCCGACATTTTCTTCGATAAAATGGACTTTTGATAGCGCGTAAGCACAAATGCTAAATACAAAAAAGATTTTCACACAGGCAAACACAAATCCCAAAGATTTATTGACAAATCCTAACCCCAAAAAAGTAAATTGCTTTGATAGCACATAAGAAATCAGCATAAAAAATATCCAGCTAATCCCAAGCACGCACAAAAATCCAAGCATAGTATGCAAAGATTTGCTATGAAAATCGTGGATTTGGGTTAGCACTTCGCCCACAGGCACGGCAAACATAGAGCCTAGATACACGCCTATGAGAATCCCAACCAAGCTACACACTTCAGCGATAAAGCCATTTGCAAAGCCACGAAAACCAAATATGACAATAACGACAAGCAAGACTGCATCAATATAATTCATCTCTCACACTCATTTTTGGATTTGATAAGATTTTGTGTTGAAATTTTGCGAAAAAAGGCTATTATTCTAGCCTAATTTCACTTAAAAAACCCAAAAATACACAAAAAAGCCAAAAAAGATAAAAACAAAGCAAAACAAAAAAAGCAACAAAAGGCAAAAAAGGCAAATCTTTGAAAAAAACTCACAACAAAAAACCCCCTTTCATCAAAATCCTGCGTGGTTATAAAAACGCAATCACAGATTTTCTATCCAAAAAACAAGATTTTATTTCCCATATTCCATCGCTACATTTGCGCTCTTTAGGGCGATTTGACAAAAAACAATGGCAACATTTCGCTAGACTAAATGGCTATGGGTTTGTGTTTGGGCTATGTTTTAGTGCGTGGCTATATGTGTTTGTGTTTGTCATAGAGGGCTTGGGGGGATTTAGCGAGCATTCTAGCGTGGGGGCTGATATGTTTTATTGTGCCTTGCTTAGCGTTTTTGGGCTTATAAGCGTGGCTAGTTATTTGTTTTGCCCTGCAAGGATTAGATTTTATTTTGGATTTTTTGCGGGACTTTTGCTTTTGTATTGGATAGCTTTGTCGTTTCGATACTCGCCATTTCCGTTTTTGATACCATTTGTGTGGCTTGGGATTGGGTGCATTATCGGTGCGATTTTTTGGGCTTTGCTATATTTTGGGCATATTATTTTTAGGATTTTTAGCATTATGATTTTGGGATATATCCACCCTTTTGGGTTTGATTGGCTAGTCCCGCAGAGTTTTTTTGCGTATAGTTTTTTTGGCATTTCACATTGGGATTTTTTGCTAATTGTTGTGGGCGTGGCATTAGTTGTGATGGCGTTAGGCAAAAATGACATAAAAGGATTTTTATACATTGCTAAAAAATCAAAAAAAAGTTTTGTCAAATTTCGCATCGGGGCTGGGTTTTTTGGCGTGCTTAGTTTGATTTTGGCATTTGAGAATGTAAGCCCTGCAAATACCATATCTACGCCATTTTTGCAAAATGATTCTAACGATTTAGAATCAACTACGCAAATCACAAAAAACCAAATCGCCCTAGCCCAAACGCATTTCCCACAAGATGTAAAATGGAGCAAACACGCGCTAGATTCTATAAAAAATTCTACTTTCAAAGCGATAGAGCAAGCAAAGATTGATGGCAAAAAAGCCATAATCTTGCCTGAGACGATTTTGCCAATCGTGCTAAATAGTGAAAATCCCTACGAAATCGCTACCTTAGAATCCCTAAAAAACGCTTCAAATGAGATTGCTATCATTTTGGGTGCGTTTAGCAAGCCAAATTTTAACTCCACTTATGTAATCCACAAAGGCGAAGTGAGGATTTTAAACAAAGTCATTTTAGCTCCTTTTGGGGAGAAAATGCCACTCCCAGATTTTTTAGCAAAGCCACTTCTTAGGGCGTTTTTTGGGATTGATGAGGGGTTAGATTCTGCGAGTAAGCCTCAAGATTTTAATCTTTTTGGGCTTAGATTTCGCAATGCTATTTGCTATGAGGGCACAAGCAATGCGCTATATGAGGATAATCCCAAATTTGTCGTAATGATAAGCAATAATGGCTGGTTTTATGTGAGTATCGAGCCATATTTACAGCGCGTCTTGCTTAAATATTATGCACGCAAAGTGGGGGCTATGATTTTGCATTCTGCGAATCTATCGCAATCTTTTGTGATGACGCCACAAGTGTTAGGGGATAGCTATGGAGAGATAATCCACATTGGATTTTAAGCGATTTTAGACGATTTTAGGCATTTAGTATGGGATTTTAGATTTTAGATTTTAGAACTTGATTTTAAGCGAAAGGATAAAAATGCTACTTCAAGCAAAGGGTGTAAGCCATAGTTTTGAGACACTTTTATATGAGGGCGTGGATTTGGGATTGCAAGAGGGGGAGAGTATCGCTATTTTGGGCGTTTCTGGTAGCGGAAAATCTACCCTGCTAGCAAATCTCTCCACAATGCTAAAACCAAATTCTGGCGTTATCTCACTTTTAGATTCTCCAAACATTTACGCGCTAAAGCCAAATGAGCGACTAAAACTTTTGCGCGAACATCTAGGAATCATCTTTCAAGCGCATTATCTTTTTCGCGGATTTAGCGCGCTAGAAAATCTACAAGTAAGCGAGGCACTTACCAAAAAACCCATTGATATGGATTTGCTAGAAAATCTAGGCATCGCACACACGCTCCATCAAAACTCCGCGGATTTATCAGGCGGGCAGCAGCAGCGACTATCCATCGCACGCGTGCTACTAAAAAAACCGCGTATAATCTATGCTGATGAGCCAACGGGAAATCTTGATAAATCAACTGCAAAAGCGGTGATGAATGCCCTGCAAAACTACATAGCCCAAAATCACGCAGGGCTTATCATCGCCACCCACGATGAAAATATCGCAAAATCTTGCACCTATACTTATGCGATTTGCCAAAAAGGCTTACAACGCGTATAATCCGCTTCACAAAATATTACGAAAATCCACTTCGCAAAATAGCACAACAACATATCGCATTTTGCCTAAAAAGCTAACAAAAATTAAACCAAATACGGAATCTAAGTTGCTTGGATAAAACGCGGATTTTAGTCGGGCAAAAACATTTTCTAGCGCGATTAAAACGCAAATATTTTCTAAAGGATACAAAATGAAGTCTGTTGGCAAGTTTGGCAAATGTTGTTTATTGGCTTTTTTATTAGGGGGGGGGGGGCACTAGCATTTATGCTGATGAATTAGAATCTAGCTTAGCAAAAGAAGCAGATTCAAAAGTATTGGTTTTTGTCGGTGGCGAAGTGGGGTATGGAGTGGCTTTTTTGAGCGCGACTGAAAATAAAACAGGTGGTGGCAAAACAACGGAATTGCGCGCACCTTATGGCGTAGTAGGTGGCAAAATCGGCATAAAAAAACTCTTTGGCGAAAAGCAAGTAGTCGGGCTAAGAGGATATGTGAGCTATCATTATTCAAATGATGGCGAATACTCCTCACATCAAACAGCGTTTAACACAGAAGCGATTTTTAACATCGGCAAAAGGGTTGGAATCTATGCAGGGCTTGGCGCAGGCTATGTAAGCAATGTCGCCATTTCATCAAATAATTTTGCAAATGGCACAACCACGCCCACAAACCAAACCACGCTTATAAACGACCCTAAGGGAAGCGGGTTTATATTGCCTGTAAATGTCGGGCTTGAAGTGGCGTTAAACACTCATCATTTTGTAAATCTAAATGTGCGTGCGCCAAGTATCGCTGCAAGCGAGAGACTAGGGGCAAATGCAGATTCTAGCACCACTTATTCTGCGCGAAATCTATTGCTAACTCTTGGATACACTTATCAATTCTAAGATTTTGCAAAAAATGATTTTGAAAAAAACGATTTTGCAAAAACGATTTTGAAAACGCCGTGCATTTTGGCTATTTGGCTAAAAAGCTAGCTTTTTATTTTATGGCAAAAACACTTTGATTTTTGCCATAGATTTTTGCCATAAATGTTTTGCAAAATCTACTTGCTACACTTTTTGCTTACTTCGACATAAACCAGCGCAAAATCAAAAACTACCGATTTAGGATATTTTGCGACAAAATCCATAAACAACGCCACGCCAAAACACGCAAAATCACAATAAAATCACAACAAAGGAATCACAAATCAAAATGGAAAATATGCTTTTGGATATTTTTATCGCGTTTTCGATTTTATCGATTTGCATAGTCATAGCCCCCATACTTGCAAATCTAACGAAAATGCCCGTAGTGGTGGTAGAAATGCTTTTGGGGTGCTTTGGAATTTATTTTGGAGTGTTTAGCCATAGTGAAGCATTTGAATTTATGGCAAAAGTTGGATTTTTGTTTTTGATGTTTTTATGTGGAATGGAGGTGGATTTGCGCGGGTTTAGCAGGCTTGGCAAGCGGTTTTTAAAAGCTGTGGCGGTGTATTTTGTTATCCTTTATGTTTTGAGCGCGTTTATCGTGCTTGTTTTTAAGCTACCAAATATTTTTATTGCCGCGCTCCCTGTGATGAGTCTTGGTATGATAATGACGCTACTAAAAGACTATGGCAAAGATAAACTATGGCTAGAAATGGCTCTAACTGTCGGCATCATAGGCGAAGTCATAAGCATTGTAGCATTAACGCTTATTAGCGGATTTTATCATTATGGCAATTCATTGCGATTGTATGAAAATCTAGCCGTGCTTGTGGCGTTTATGCTAGCAATCGTTGGGATTTTTTGGGCGTTTAAAATCCTTTTTTGGTGGTTTCCAAATTTTAAGCTATTTCTTATGCCATATAATGATTTAAGCAACAGGGATATTCGCTTTGTAGTTATGCTATTTGTGGTGTTTGTGGCGTTGGTATTGTTTTTGGATTTAGAAGCGGTGCTAGGGGCGTTTTTGGCTGGCACGATTGTGGCGATATTTTTTTCATACAAGCACGATTTAGTCGGCAAACTAAATGAAGTCGGTTTTGGATTTTTTGTGCCGTTGTTTTTTGTCTATGTGGGAAGCACGCTAGATTTTGGGCTGATTTTGGCAAATCCTAGCTATGTGCTAAATGGCGTATATATCGCCATCGCTATGCTTGCCCTACGGCTAATCGCGGCAAATATGGCGTTTTTAAGGTTTTTTAAAAGTGTCAAAAACACCACGCTTTTTGCCCTAAGCCATTCTATGCCATTGACTTTTCTTGTCGTTACTGCCAAAATCGCAGATGATTGGGACGCGATAAGCAAAGATATGTATTATGCGTTTTTGCTAGCAGCGATGATTGAGGGCATAGTTTTTAGCATAGTGATAAAATTTCTATGGAATCTATGGAAGGCAAAATCATCAAAAAACAACACAAACAAACCCCAAAACACAACCCCCAAACAATGACGCAAAATCTAACAAAATCTAAGGCGCAAAATCTAACAAAATCTAATTTTTGCAAGCGATTTACTTGACTACCAAAGTGCTAGCATAGGGCTTTTCATCGATATTATGCAAATGTTGCTTAAATTTTAACGCCTCGTTAAATTGCGCTTTTTGGCTAGCTGACATTTTTGCTATGAGTGATTGTTTGATAGATTTTAGTTTGTCTAGCTCGGTGTTGATTTGTTTGGCTATGTCTGCTTTTGCCTCATTGCTTAGTCCCTCATAGCGATTATCTTGCTCGCTTAAAATCACGCCTATGGCGATTAGATTTTGATAACGCATATTTTCTAGCACATTGCTATGAGCGTCAAAATCGCGCACCACAAAATTTTTGCTAACCATATTATTTGCAAAAATACTTTCCATTTTTCCACTTTTTGTCGCATTTTTTACCATTTGGCTAGCGACTTTATTTTGCTTTAAGTATATGCCATTTTCAAGCAAAAATCCCAAAATCATACCCGCATCTCTATCGCCCATTTTTACCGCGCTAAGTAGCACATTTACCGCACGCGTATTGACCCCCGCTAGGGCAAAATGCGCGTAAGATTCTAGCAGTATTTTTGTGTCTTTTTTTGCTAGCCCATCGCAGAGTTTTTCTTCGCCGATTTTTGCGCTCAAATCTAATGCCAAAAATTCTTTTATGCCATTATCTGTTGGCTCTTTTGCTTGATTTTCATCAAACAAAAATGGGATTTTACTTTTGGCAAAATCACTGCAAGACTGACATTTTATGCTGATATTTCCACGCATTATATTTTCGCGTATTTGATATTGATTTAGCACAAAATCTAGTTGCAAAATATACAGCTTGCCAAGCGCAGAATCTAGCGTGGAAATGTTTTGGATTAGGCTATTATCGGCGTTATTTGATTGTATAGATTGCACGATTAGGGGCAGGGCTTTAGCTTCATTTTTGAATGCGCTTGTATCATTAGTGATATTTTTTAGCTGACATTTTAGCGGGCTAGCCTGCGCAAATGACATAAGCCCACATATCCCAAAACCTATCATAAATCGTTTCATTGCCTCTGTTGTTGTGAATTTTTTAAGGCTTTTAAGGCGTTTGTAGATTTTGTCTCCGTTATGTTGCAAAGATTTCATTGTTGCTCCTTTTGGTTTTGTGTTAAAGTTTGGTTTTGTGCGTTTAGTTTAGCAAAAAAGTCATTTTTTTAAGCCAATATAGCATATTTTTAGCGTGGCTTAATGCGACTTAATGTGATTTAGCTATAAAGACGCCAAAATCGATTCCACGCTTTTTTTGGCATCGCCAAAAAGCATTTTGGTATTTTCTTTGAAAATCAGCGGATTTTGCACCCCTGCATAGCCTGTATTCATCGAGCGTTTAAACATCACCACCGATTTTGCCCTCCACACTTCTAGCACAGGCATACCTGCTATGGGGCTATTTGGGTCTTCTAGCGCGCTTGGATTTACCGTGTCATTTGCCCCGATGACTAGCACCACATCAGTGTTTGCAAAATCCGCATTGATTTCGTCCATCTCTAGCACGATGTCATAAGGCACTTTTGCTTCTGCTAGTAGCACATTCATATGCCCGGGCAATCGCCCAGCCACAGGGTGTATGCCAAATCTCACTTTTATCCCCTGTGATTGAAGTTTTTTGGTTAAATCATAGATGGGGTATTGGGCTTGTGCCACTGCCATTCCATAGCCCGGGGTTATGATTACAGATTTTGCGTTTTGTAGCAGGGAGGCTACTTCGCCTGCTTGTATCTCTGTGTATTCGCCCATTTCACCCTCCACGCTAGCATTTCCACTATCCGTGCCAAATCCCCCCGCTATCACGCTAATAAATGAGCGATTCATCGCTTTGCACATAATGTATGACAAAATCGCCCCAGAGCTACCCACAAGCGCACCTGTAACGATAAGCAAATCATTTCCTAGCATAAACCCAGCCGCAGCTGCCGCCCAGCCTGAATACGAATTTAGCATAGAAACTGCCACAGGCATATCAGCCCCGCCGATAGAAGCGACTAAATGCCAGCCAAAAACAAGCGCGATAAAAAGCATCGTAGCAATGGCAATGATTTGAGGCAGGCTATCCTCACTCACTACAAAAATCACTAGCGCAACCAAAGATAGACAAATCGCACCTAGATTCCAATAATGCTTAAAAGGCAAGTTTAGCGGCGCACCAGAGAAAATCCCGCGCAACTTGCCAAACGCCACAATCGAGCCTGTGAATGTAACCGCCCCAATAAACACACCCAAAAAGATTTCGACTAGATGAATAGCGTTTGTGCCACTGCCAAAATCCCCACTAGAATCCAAAAATGGCAATATCCCAAAGCCAAGACTAAAATCCTCCCCAAAATCAGTCCCACCAAAATCAACCCCAATAGATTCTAGCTCTTTTGCGAATATGCCTGTCGTTTGCAAAATCTCAATAAAACTATTTAGCCCCACTAGCACCGCACAAAGCCCCACAAAGCTATGCAAAATCGCCACAAGTTCGGGCATTTGCGTCATTTCTACCTTTTGGGCTAGCACAATGCCAATCCCACCGCCAAGCAACATCGCAGCAATAATAAGCGCGATATTGCCAATATCTCCACTTAAAATTGTCGCACATAATGCCAATGCCATACCCGCTATGCCAAAGAGATTCCCTCTTTTGGCACTTTTGTGCTTAGATAGCCCTGCAAGAGATAGGATAAACAAAATCGAAGCGAGTATATACGCCGCTTTTGTTAGGTTAGAAAATTCTAATATATCAACCATTTTTCACCCCCTTATTGTTTGTGCTTTTTGTCGCTATTTGTGGCATCATCACGCGTATTTTTCACATTTTCTGTGCGAAACATTTTTAGCATTCGTTGCGTAACGACAAAGCCACCAAAAATATTGATACTTGCGATAAGCACGCCCACAAAGGCTAGCGCAGTGATTAGGCTACCATTTCCCATTTGCAATAACGCACCCACGACAATAATCCCAGAAATCGCGTTTGTAACGCTCATAAGCGGGGTATGCAGGGCGTGATTTACATTCCACACGACATAATACCCCACAACGCACGCAAGAGCAAATACCATAAAATGCGTCAAAAACTCACTCGGCGCATTTTTGCAAATCCCAAAAAATGCCAAAATAGCCAAGAGCGCAATGGCGGATTTTATGAAATTAGCGTATTTTTTGATAAACGATTTTAGCGGGCTAGTGTCGCTAGATTTTGCTTTTTGGGCAAAATCTTGTTTGGCAAAATCTTGCGCATTTTCATTAGATTTTGTGGCATTTGTAGATTTTGTAGCATTTGTGGAGGCGGAGACTTTGATAGGTGGCGGGGGGAAAGTGATTGTCCCGTCTTTACACACGCACGCACTTCGCAAAATCTCATCATCAAAATTGATTTCTAAATCATTAGATTTTGTAGCAAAATCCGCGCTTTTTTCGTCATTGTCTTTGCCACTTTTTTTGCCAGCATTTTGTTTGCCAATGCTTTTTTTGCCAATACTTTTTTCACAAAGTAGCTTTATAAAATTTAGCAGATTTGTCCCATAGGCTTGTGAGCTTTGCGCGCTTAGACGCGATGGCAGATTTGTATAGCCTATGATTTTGACTCCATTTTTGCTAGTGAAAATCTCATTAGCCTTCGTTAGTTCGCAGTTTCCGCCATTTTGCGCGGCTAAATCCACCACCACGCTTCCTTGTTTCATAGATTCTACCATTTGTTTGGTTATGAGTGTTGGTGCGCTTTTACCCGGGATTAGCGCGGTTGTGATGATAATATCTACTTCTTTTGCCTGCGTGGCAAAAAGCTCCATTTCAGCTTTGATATAGGCTTCACTCATCACTTTTGCGTAGCCATCGCCACTTCCAGCCTCTTCTTTTACATTGATTTCCAAAAATTCCGCGCCCATTGATTGCACTTGCTCTTTGACTTCAGGGCGCGTATCAAACGCCCTCACAATCGCTCCCAAACTATTTGCCGCTCCAATGGCGGCTAGCCCTGCTACACCTGCGCCGATGACTAGGACTTTTGCAGGGGGGATTTTGCCAGCGGCTGTGATTTGTCCGCCAAAAAATCTCCCAAACTCAAACCCCGCTTCTATCACAGCGCGATAGCCTGCGATATTTGCCATAGAGCTAAGCGCGTCCATACTTTGTGCTCGCGAGATTCTAGGGATACAATCCATACTAAGCGCGTTTATGCCCTGTGCGTTTAGATTTTCTAAAAGTGGTTTATTTTGCGCGATTCCAAGTAGCCCGATAAGAATCGCTCCCTTTTTTATCTCCGTTATTTCATCATCATTTGGGGCATTTACTTTTAGGACTATGTCGCAGTTTAATGCCTGCTTTTGTGTGGCGATTTTTGCGCCATTTTTTTCATACTCATCATCGCCAAAACTAGAATCCTCCCCAGCACCTTTTGCGACTATGACTTCAAATCCTAGATTTTGATATGCTTTTATATGCGCAGGGGTGGCACTTACCCTTGCTTCGCCTACTTTGTTTTCTTTTGGGATACCGAGTTTTTTTGGGTTGCTTTGGTTGTTTTTATTTGTAGATATGGTTTCGCTCATTTTTGTCCTTTATTTTAGAGATATGATTTTTGTGGCAAGTTGTGGCGTTTTTATTTTTGTCTCTTGCAAGTTTTTGCGCAAATCATCGTGCAAATCAACATATATGTTATAGCAGTTTTTTAAATATTTAGTGAGTTAGGATTACGCACTTGGCGCATAGATTTTGCTATTTGCGTGGGCTAGATTTTGTGCTTTTTAGTCTTTTATGTTTGGGTCGATGACTTCTTTTGCTTGCAAATAATATTTGCCCACCCTCCCCAAATGCGGTGGCAAAAAGCGCAAATCCTCTTTATAAATCTCATCATCTACAAAGCATTTTTTTGCCTGCAATAACGCCGTAACATTATACGCGCTTAAATCCAAAATCTCCCTAAGCTCACAAAAATACGCCACCCTCACGCCTTTTGGCACGGGAGGATAGCTTGGTTCTACGCTGTTTAATTCTATGCCAAAGACGCTAGCTTCGCTTTTGTGTGATTCTACCTCGCTAGCACTCTGCTCCAATCGCTCCAAAAAATCCACCATCACAAGCGATATAGTCGCGCATTTGGTGGATTTTAGATTTTGCAAAGTGTCTTTTGGAGTGCCATCGCTTTTTGGCGAAAAACATAGCGAAAATATCGGTGGCACAGAGCTTACCACGCCAAAAAAGCTAAAAGGTGCTAGATTTACCACGCCATTTGCATTTATGCTAGAAACCCACGCGATAGGGCGAGGCGTAATCGTATTGCTTAGCAGTCGATAGTTTGCAACCGTGCTTGAAAACTCAAAATCTATTATCATTGATATGTCCTTTTTTGCGTTATTTTTATAGATTAGCTTTGATTTTGGTGGCTTAAAATCTTAGCTTATTTCACTTAAATCTTATTTCACTTAAAATCTTATTTGCCCAATCTATGACAAGCGTGGGGGATAAATCCACCATACATTTATGATACCCCTCCCCTTTTGGCAGGGGGCATTCGCGCTTTTTGCACGGAGCGCAGGGCATATTTTTGCTTAATATCACAAAATCTTTGGCACGAAAACCATTTGTTTCTTTGCTATTTGTGGGACCAAAAAGCGCGATGACAGGCACGCCTAGCGCGCAAGATAGGTGCATAGGACCGCTATCATTGGTAATCATTATGCTAACTTTGCTAATGCTTTTCATAAGCCCTGCAATGTCGGTTTTCCCGCAAAGATTTAGAATATTTTGATGGATATTTTTTGTGGGATTTTGGGCAAGATTTTGGGATAGTTTTTGCGGGCTAGATTTTAGATTCTGCCCAAAATCTTGGGCAGAATTTTGGGCAAAATTTTGTGTAGTATTTTTCTCAAAATCTAAGGCATTATTTTTGATAAATTCCCCTAGCTCATAATCACTTTTTGTCCCAAAAATTACCACCACTTCGCCCCTGCTTGCAAAATATCCCGCCACTTGCGCAAAATACTCTTTTAGCCACCGCTTGGCATTGCCATAGGCTGCGGCTGGATTTAGCCCGATGATTTTGGGGGGGTTTGCATTTTGATTTTGGCTAAAAATCTCCAAAAACTCGCTTGGGATAATCGCATCTTGTGCCAAAAAAAGCGCAAGATTTGGCGTGATAGATTCTAGCAACCTAGCGTTATTTACCAAATCTTTTAGACGCAAAACACCCGCTTTTTTTGCCAAATCATTCGCATTTCCCAAATCCACAGAATCTAGCGCGTAAATGGCTAGATTTACATAGCTTAGGACTTGATGGACATTGCGAAATTTTGGCACATTTTGATTTAGCAAAATCCCACCCAAAAAGCGCGCATACCCTACCCTAAGACGCGCATTTGTAAGCCATAGCAACAACGCGCTAAAAAAGTGATTTGTAAGCGTGATGGCAATATCTGGCACGCCAAAATCTGCTTTTATCTGCCTTGCTAGCGCGTAAGTGGCGTAAAATCTATTTTTTGCTTTTTTGCTATCATCTATGATAAAAGATTCTATGTCTTTATCCCCCATAAAGACCTCTAGCACGGCTTTTGGCGCGACTAGGCAAAATCTAGCTTTACTAAAATGCTCTTTTAGTAGTTCAAGGCTAGGCGTGCTCATAACCGCGTCCCCTAGCCAATTTGGCAGGCGAATAAGGATTTTTAATGGTTGATTTTGTGGTTTATTAAAATCTTGTTGTGGGGCTTGTGGTTTTTGTGAAGTTTGTGGATTTTGCATTATTGCTTCCTGCGGTTTTTTGTGGATTTTGGATTTTTAGATTTTGGTTTTTATGTGGCGTTGTATGCCATTCAAAGTTTATTGCGTGTTTTGTTAGTCGCATTTTAGCAACTTTGTTATAATACCCCAAATTTTTATCTTGGAGTGCTTTATGCCAAACCCCACAAAAACCACAAAAAACGCATTAGATTCTGCTAACGACAAAAATGCTAACAAAAACGCGCTTATCACGCCACGCACGCTAAGTGGATTTCGCGACTATCTGCCAAAAGAAGCGATGGCAAAAGAAAAGCTGATTTCTTCGCTTACAGGGGTGTTTGAGAGTTTTGGATTTGTGCCTATTGAGACGCCACATTTAGAATACGCCGAGATTTTGCTACGACAAGGTGGAGAGGAAATCCAAAAAGAGTTGTATAGATTTGTGGATAATGGTGGGCGTGATGTGGTGTTGAGATTTGATCAGACTGTGCCTTTGGCGCGATTTATCACGCAGTATAAAAATGAGCTAGATTTGCCATTTAAGCGATTTGCCATTGGCAATGTATTTCGCGGAGAGAGGGCGCAAAAAGGGCGATATAGGGAATTTACGCAATGTGATTTTGACTTCATAGGGAGCGATAGTATCGGCTGTGATGCGGAGATCATCGAAGTGATTTATGCCTCACTTGGTGCGCTTGGGCTAGATGAATTTACCATTTGGGTAAATCACAGAAGCGTGCTAAATGGAATCGCAAAGCATTTTGGGATAGTGGATTTTCGCGATATAGATAGCTTTTTGCGACTAATCGACAAGCTAGATAAAATCGGGGAGGAAAATCTAGCAAAAGAGCTAAGCGCAAATCTAAAACTAGATTCTAAGCAAATCGATGAAATCATCTCACTAATCTCTATCAAGCAAATCACGCAAAGAGATGAGTTTTTTGACTCCATAGCCCACCTAAAAAAATACAACGATGAGCTAAAAAAAGGCATAGAAGAGCTAGAATCTTGCTTTAAAATCCTAACTTCGGTGCAAATGGATACTTCTGCGTGTAGGGTTAGCTTTGCTATCGCGCGCGGGCTAGGATACTACACAGGAATCGTCTATGAAACCACGCTAAATCGCCTAAAATCACTTGGCAGTGTGTGCTCAGGCGGGCGATATGACAATCTCACGCGTAGTTTTTCTCGCGAGCGTATAAGCGGCGTGGGTGCTAGTATCGGGCTAGATAGACTGCTAGTGGGGCTAGAAGAACTAGGCGTGCTAAAAGGCAAAGGCACAAGCGCAGAAGTGCTAATCATCTCTATGAAAGAAGAGTTTTTGCCCTACGCCCACCAAATCGCCCAAAGTCTCCGCAGAAGCAAAATCTACACCGAAGTCTATCCGCAAGCCACCAAACTGCAAAAATCGCTTAGCTACGCAAACAACAAAGGACACGAACACTGCGTAATCATAGGCGAAAATGAGTTTAACACCCAAACGCTTACCATAAAAAATATGACAACGGGCGTGCAGTTTGACTCTATCAGTCTTTTGCGCGTGATAGAGATACTAAAATGATTTTGGAAAATTTGGATATGTTTTTGTGCTAAAATTTTGCGTATGAGTAAAAAAGACAGAGTAAAAACAAAACTTGATTTGTTAAAAAGTTTGATATTAGGCTTTATGACTGCCCTATTTGGCGTAGGTGGCTATACATTTGCCAATAGAAACGAACTAAGCTATATAGATTATGCCGTTATAGGTATTGTGGCAATAATCTTGGTAGGTTTAATATGTTGGTGTGGTTTTAGCTTCAAAAAAGAACTTGATAAATTGGAGAAAATGAAATGATGGGACTTATAGCAACGGTGTTAATCGCAATTGCGCTGGCTTTTTCGACTATTTTTGTTATCAAAGTCATAGGATAGAATCTAAAATGCAAAATCAAGGATTCAAAAACATAATCAATGCGCTCATTTTTTCTGTAATTTATTCTCTTTTATGCGTATTTATATTATTCACATTTGCAGGCTGTCATAAAACCCCAACCAAAGCACAAATAGATTTGACACAATCAGACATAGTAGATTCTGCAAAATCTGCAGAATCTGCCACACAAAAAGATTCTACCAAAAAAGATTCTAGGCGAAAAGATTCTAGCCCTTCAAAAATAGATTCTAAAACAAAACAAGAATCAAAAAAATGCAACGCCCCAAGCCCCAAAACCTCCGCGCTACTTAGCTTTGTGGGGGATAATGTGCTAGGGGATTATAAAGGTGCTAGTGGCGATACTTTTAATGCAAAATTTAGAGAAATAAATGGGGATTTTGCTTACTTTAGCAATGGCGTGCGCGAAGTGCTAGGGAGCGATGATTTAACCATCGGCAATATGGAGGGCGTGCTAAGCGATAGGGAGCTAAAAAACGCATTTGAAAAGCCTTTTTCTTTCAAAGGGCAATCTAGCTATACGCAGGTTTTGCGCGAAGCTAGCATAGAAGCACTAAATCTAGCAAACAATCATTCACGCGATTATGGCGCGCAAGGATTTGCAGATACAAAGGAGCATTTGCTAAATGCTGGATTTTACACCTTTGGCGAGGGGATTTTAAGCATAGCAGAAGTAAATGGCATAAAATTTGGGCTAGCTGGGCATCGAGGCTGGAATCTAGGCATAAAATCCCAAGTGGCAAAAGAAATCGCAGAGCTAAAATCTATGGGGGCTGATTTTGTGATTTTTACATTTCATTGGGGGGAGGAGCGGGAGCATTATCCAAACGCCACGCAAAAGCAACTAGGGCGATTTAGTATCGATAATGGCGCAGATATGGTAGTAGCCCACCACCCCCATGTATTGCAAGGCATAGAGCATTACAAAGATAAAAAAATCGTGTATAGTCTAGGGAATTTTATCTATGGCGGGGCAAAAAATCCAAACGATAAAGATACGATGATTTTTCAAAGTTTGATTTTGGCTTTTTCTAGCGAGGAAGAGGCAAGCGAGTTTGCGACAAGTTTTGAATATCATGAATGCTTGCAAAAACAATGGCTAGCTAGATTTTCTCAAGGCGAATTTATCAAATCCCAGCCACGAATAGGGAAATCTAGGCATTTTGTCTTGCTACATAATATCGTGCCTGCAAGTATCAGCTCAAGCACCACGCATAATGACTACGCCCCCAAAATCTACAAAAAAAACGCCCCCCAAACTGCGAAAACAAATAACGGCACTGCACAATCAAACAACGGCTATGAGCGGATTTTTAATCGCTTAGAGCAATATTCACGCGACTTGCGCTAAATTTTACTTGCGCCAAGTTTTACTTACGCTAAGTTTTTTCAAAACGCCACTCTCATAAATCGCTTCACATTAAACCAAAATCCATTTAGGAACGCACATTGCTTGCATTAGATTATTAGCATTTGGCAAGCAAAAAATCCAGCCAAATCTAGCCACCAAAAAAGCTCAAAAAAAGCTAAGGACTAGCAAAATGATAAATGGATACTACGCAAACACAGGCGGTATGGTAACGCAAATAAACCGCCTAGATGTGATTTCAAACAACCTTGCAAACCTCAACACAAATGGCTTTAAGCGCGATGATGTCGTAATCGGGGATTATCTGCGACTATACAAAGAAACCCAAGACACGCTCCCCATAAAAGACCACACAAGAGCCGCAGCCCAATACCAAAACCGAAATCTAAACCGCGTGCCAAATATCAGTGAGGAATACACAGAATTTCAAATCGGTGCGTTTGCTGAAACGCAAAATCCGCTAGATTTTGCCCTGCAAAATCCAAATGCGTATTTTGTGGTAAGCACGCCTGATGGTATCCGCTACACGCGTGATGGGAGTTTCGTGATAGATAGTGAGGGATTTTTGAGCACAAAAGAGGGCTTTCGCGTGCTATCTCGGGCTTCTTTAAGCGAGGCAGATGATGAAGAGTCCCAAGTAGAAGGTGGCATAATGATGAATGCAGGAATGCAAATCCAAGCAGACAAAAATGGGAATCTAACATTTCGCAACTTAGCCACCGAAGAAATAGGCATAGCAGCAGATGGCGGGGCGTTAGCAATCGTTAGCTTTGATAATCCCAAATACCTAAAAAAAGTCGGCTACAATCTCTACAAATACCCAAAAGAGAGAATCCAAGATAGAATCACAAACACAAACAATATCGGGCTAGCTCAAGGCTATATCGAAAAAAGCAATGTAAATGCGGTCAAAGAAATGACAGCACTTATAGAGACAAATCGATTGGTAGAGATGTATTCGCGTGCGATGAGGGCATATATCGATGACTTCGCACCTGAAGCCATCGGCAAACTAGCCGTGCGAGCGTAAATGCACGCGCTAAATCCGCGCCAAACGAACGCTAAATAAAACCAACGCTAGAAAATCCAAAAATTTACACTACCCAAAATAAAATCTAAGCAATTATTTTTGCTTAGATTTTGTGCTTCAAATGGTGCTTTTTTGTATTAAATCTTAGATTTTGCGCTCTCAAATGCGATTTTTTGTCTCTATTTTTGCCCCTCACTTGCCATAAGCAAAATCTATTTATAAATACTTTCTATTTATAAATATTTTAGCCCCACGCTACACGCGATGATAACGCCAATAAGCAAAAGTTTATCAAAATTTTTGCTTTCTTTGAAAAATACGATTCCAACCATCACGCCTCCGCACGCCCCGATTCCTGTCCATATCGCATACGCCACGCCCATCGCAATCTCGCGCATAGCAAGAGAGAGAAAAGATAGGCTTAGCACAAAAAGCAGAGCGATACACAAAATATAGATATTTTTGCCACTCATAGCGTAGCGTTTCATAGCAATGACGCCAAAGACTTCCATAAGTCCAGCAAGCAGTAAAAATCCCCAGCCCATTACGCCCCCAAAATCAAAGTTTTTTAGAATCTTTAGAATCTAGCAAGGAATCTAACGCGCTATTGATTTTCAAATCACTTGCGAGATTCTCAATTAGGGCTTCATCTTGCGCTACGCCATCTTCTTTTTGAGAGACAAATTTTAGCGCGATTACGGCAAAAAGTAGCAATGCGATAAGGCTAACCTTTATGAGAGAAAATGGCTCGCCAAAAATGAGAATCTCGCTTGCTACCACGCCTGCCGTGCCAATACCGACAAACACACTATAAGCCACGCTCACTTCTAGCACCTTGCACGCCAAAATCATCGCGCTAAACGAAAACGCAATGCCAAACGCGGTAAGCGTATAAAGCAAAGGCGTATTGGCGTATTTTAGCCCACTTACCCAAAAGCACTCCACAATCCCGCCTAAGATAACCAGCCCCCACGCGATATTGACAACATTCACATTGCTTTGTTGCATTTTTCTAATAAACGCCCGCCGTTTTAGGCGGATTTTTGTCAATGTGTTTGGTTTCATAGATTCTAGCCCTGTATTTTTTGTGCTTGATTTTGGATTTTGCCTAAATCAACGCTTAAAAATGCTTAAAAACGCCACACTTCACAAATCAACCAAACACCTGCTTAAATACTTCATCGATATTTTTCACAGGGATTATTTGCAGGCTATTTAGCACTTCTTTTGGTATATCGCCCAAATCCCTCTCATAGTTTTTTGTGGGAATCAACGCCTTTTTTATCCCCGCTTTGTGCGCTGCGATTAGCTTTTCTTTTAGTCCGCCTATGGCTAGCACATCTCCGCTAAGCGTTAGCTCGCCCGTCATTGCTATTTCCCCACTTATAGGTTTATCACAAAGTATAGAAGCTATCACGCACGCCATAGCGATTCCCGCACTTGGTCCGTCCTTTGGCACTGCGCCTTCTGGCAAATGCAGATGAATATCATAACGCGAATAAAATGGCAAATCCTCGCTAGAATCTTTAGAATCTTTTTGCACCTTGCTAGATTTTTTGGTTTTTTTGCCATCTTTTGATTCTAGGGATTCTATCTTTTTTTCATCAAACAGGACTTTTACGACAGAATGCGCGATTTTGGCGGATTCTTTCATCACATCGCCTAGAGAGCCTGTGAGGGATAGCCCCCCTTTGCCTTTTAGCTTGATTGCTTCGATTTTTAGCACATCGCCACCCACGCTTGTCCAAGCAAGTCCATTTATGATTCCTACCCGTGCGACTTTGCTTGCAGGGTCGATTTCATACACGATTTTATCGATAAAATCTGGGATAAGTCGTGGCGTTAGTTTGATTTTTTGATAGTTGCTTTGCGTTAGGATTTTGGTAGCGACTTTTCGCATTATCGAGGCAATGACACGGCGTAGATTTCGCACGCCTGCTTCGCGTGTGTATCGCTCGATAAGTGTCTTTATCGCTTCTTTGGTAAATTCAATCTCTTTTTGGCTTAGAGCGTGCTTTTTTAGCTCTTGGGGGATAAGATATTTTAGCGCGATTTGTTCTTTTTCCTGTGGCGTGTAGCTTGAAATGGCGATAAACTCCATTCTATCGCGTAAAGGCGGAGGGATATTACCTATGTCATTTGCCGTAGCGATAAAAATCACTTGCGATAAATCAATGCTAAAATTGTTGTAATAATCCCTAAAAGCGACATTTTGCTCAGGGTCTAAAATCTCTAAAAGCACGCTTGTAGGGTCGCCTCTAACCCCTCGTGCGACTTTGTCGATTTCATCTAGGACGATTACAGGGTTCATCTGTTTGGCTTCGATTAGCCCTTGAGTGATTCTGCCCGGCATAGCCCCGATATAAGTCCTGCGATGCCCTCGTAGCTCATTTACATCTTCTAGCCCGCCTAGCGCGATTCTCACTAGCTCGCGTCCTATGGCGGTGGCTATGGAGTTTGCAAGGCTAGTTTTCCCCACTCCCGGCGGTCCATAAAAACACAAAATCGTCCCTTTTTCTTTTGTGTCGCTTTTTGGCAACTTGCTAGAAATATCCTGCTCTTTGTCCTCATAATCCCCATCGCCCTCATCGCCAACATCACTAGAACCCAAATTAGAATCATTTGATGGGTTATAAATCCTATCTTTTATAGATTCCAAAACAGAATTTTTAGAATCATTAGAATCATTAGATTCTTGGGCATTTTTGTCTTGCTGATTTTTAACAGAATCTAGGCTAAAATCCCCATTAGATTTTGCATTTTTTGTTTTTTTTGCTGACTCTTTTTGCGCTTCTTTTTCTTTTTTGGCTATCAATTCTTTGACGGCAAAATACTCCACGATGCGCTCTTTTGGCTTCAAAAGCGAAAAATGGTCTAAATCAAGCTGTTTTTGGACATTTTTGATAGATAATGATTCTTTGGCATATTTGCCAAATGGGATTTCTAGCACCCATTCTACATAGTTTTGGAGGATATTTGCATCGCCACTTTCTTGGTGCATTTTGCTTAGGCGAGAGATTTGCTTTTTGATTTCTTTATAGGCTTCTTTGTTTAGGTGTGGCTTTATGGATTCTAGCTTTTTTTCGTATTGCTGTATTTCCTCATCGCGTTGCTTGTCGATTCCTAGCTCTTTTTGGATTTGTCGGAGTTGCTCTTTTAGGAAATATTCCCTATTTGTTTGCTCCATTTTGTTATGCACGCGGGTTTTGATTTCTTTTTGGAGTTTTTGGATTTGGATTTCTTGGGATACAAAATCTATCAGCAAAAGCAATCGCTCCTCAATATCATCGCTTCTAAACAGCTTGTATGCCTGCTCTTTTTTTAGCCTTATGCTTGAAGCGACTAAATCTATCATTCGGTTTGGCTCTCCTGTCTCCTCGATAGATTTTAGCAAATCAGGTGGCAATAGCACTTGGCTAATATTTGCTAGATTTTGCACTTTTTCGCGTAGCACCTTGCTCATAGCCTCCACTTGCGCAAAAGAGCATTCTTTATAGCTGATAATATCTACCAATGCCTCGTAGCATTCGCCTTTTTGGACGGATAAAATCCTCCCCTTTGTAAGCCCTTGAAAAAGTAGCTTTACGCGCCCATCTGGCAAATGCACCTTGCGCATAATCGTGCCAATCACCCCCACATCAAAAAAAGGCATTTTAAGTGGCGAAATATCTAGCATCTCTATGCTAGTGGCACTAGATTTTGCAGAATCGTTTTTTATAGAATCGATATTAGATTTTGCACCGCTAGGCATATCATTTGAAGTATTTTTTGTTTGCGGTTGATTTTGCGTGATGATTTCGTTTGGGATTTGCGTGATTTCGCTTGCATCTCTTCCGCAGCAGACAAACACCAAATCATTTTTATCCAACGCCTTATTTGCGGCTTTTATGTTTTTTTCATCGTGGGTAAAAATCGGCACGATACTAAAAGGATATGAGAAATTATCCTCCTCCACAATCACGGGCAATCTCATAGGAAAATCAATATTATTTGGTTGCATTTTCTCTCCTTAAATTTATGACAATTTGGGGTAATCCTAACTTAGATTTTCTAGCATTAGATTTTACAAAATCTTAGATTTTGATAGATTTTTGGATTTCATAAAATCGCACGCTTTTTTCAAATGTATGCAAAAAATGTATGCCACAAATAAGCAACATAGATTCTACCAATTAAACATTCGCACATACCACGGGATATGCGATGGTTTGGGCTTGGTAGCCTCCTCTAGCTCATCATCTATGCGTTCATCATATTTTTCTTTGGCGGCTTGTTTTTTTGCTTTTTTATACACGCGCACGATTCCTTTGTTTAGCTCATTTTGCCCTAGCACAAACCGCACCTGCATTGTTTTGACAAAGGGCACATATTTGCTATCAGGAAAAGTATCTAAAAACTCATCAAAATCACTCAAACTATCCGAAAAAAACTCTTGGTCTTTGCTAGAGCTTTTTAGCCCATAATAGCGACTTTGTAGCTTCAAAAAATGCAAATAATCCGCATTTTTTGCATTTGCAAATCGCTTCAAATACTCATCAAAATAAAATTCTGCTAGCAAATACTGCTCTTTTTGGATATGTGCCTGCCCTAGTATCATCATCGCTTCGGGCAAAAGTGGCGAGTTTATATGCTCGCTTTGCAATGAAGCGTAGAAATTATCCGCATTTTCTAGGTTTCCTGCGCGAATTTCTTTTAATATATTTTGATACCAATACATTGCGGGCTTATTTAGCTCATTTTCTTTTTTCTTTTTGCAAGAGCTAAGCGTGCAAGCAAGCAAAAATGCAAACGCCACAACAGATAAGATTTTGAAAAACGCTAGTAAATAATTGCTGAAAAAATCATTGAAAAAAGAAGGTTTTTTCATAAAGTTTGTCATCGCAAGCCTTTTTGCGCTTATAGCGCGTAGTTATCGTAGTTATCAACCAAAATCCAAAAAAACATAAACGCGCATTATAGCCAAAAAAGGTTAAGCATTTTAGCAAAATCTAAAATCCAAAAAACGCGTAAAAACCAAAATCCGCCAATACAAAACGATAAAATGACAAAATCCACCACAAAACCAAAATCCACCACAAAAACATTTATAACACAAAAAGCATTTATGGCACTGCTTTTGCATAAACCTTGCAAAGTTGCTAAAATATCGCATTTGATTTTTTGAATGTCATTTTTAAGGAGGCATTATGGATATAAATCCAAATTTTCAAGCAATCTTGCAAAAAAACCATTTCAAAACAAATTGCGTTCTTATTTGCTATGTGGCGATTTTTGTGCTTGTGGGGTTGCTAGTGGATATTGTGCGCATTGATGCGCCTAGCTTAGAGTGGGGATTTGTAGAGCTACTAAGTGGGAGGGAAACCCCGCTTGTTACTATCATTTCTGCGCTTATTGCGTGCGCTATCATCGTGTATAGTTTGAAGCGATTTGATGCGATAATGCTAAAAGGCGATGAGTATGAATTGCTAGATTCTCGTGCTTTGCCGCCTCTGCAAGCGCGCGTGAAAATGGCGTTTGATGATGTATTGCGCCGTGCAGGTGCTAGCACCACAAAAGACGCCCCTAGATTATACCTTATCCACGCGCCGTATATGAATGCCTTTGCAAGTGGGTGGAGGGAGGAAAATTCGCTTGTGGCTATCACCTCTACGCTAGCTCAAAATCTAAACGACCAAGAGCTGCGCGCCGTGCTAGCCCACGAGCTAAGCCACATACGACACGGCGATATTCGGCTAACGATGTGCGTGGGGATTTTAAGCAATATTTTGCTTTTGGTTTGCAACAACGCTATTTGGCTTTTTATGGGCAATCGTCAAAATGACGGCGCAAACAAAGCAAGAAGCATTTTGCTGATTTTGCAATTTATCCTACCGCTACTCACGCTATGGCTACAAATGTTTCTTAGTCGCTCGCGTGAATATATGGCTGATGCGGGGAGCGCATACCTTATGCACACGCCAGACCCACTCATCTCCGCGCTAGAAAAAATCCACAACAATTACGCCCAAAATGATTTTAGCCAAGCAGATACAAACCCCACGCGAAAAGCAGCGTATATTTTTAGCGACTCTTTTAGCACGCACCCAAGTCTAGCAAATCGTATCCGCTCACTGCGTGGGGAGTAGATTTTAGGATTTTTATCTTAATGATTGCGATTATTAAGAGGCGTTTTTTTGACTTTTGGAAACTTTAAAATTTTATAAGCTAGTTTTTTAGATTACAAGGATTTTATCAATCTTAGCTATAATGACAAAGATAAAGGCGAATATAAAAGGCAAAGGTTTTTTTGCAAGATTTTATTTACAAAATCTAAAAATCTTAAATGTTGCCAAGAATGTTGCCCAAGTATGTTAATGGTTTATGTCGCTATTTTTGCTAATTTTAATCCTAATTTTGTAATAAGGTAGCCCGCTAAATGCTTACGCTAGATACAATCACCCCCAAAAATCCGCAATTTTTTTTTAATCCATTTTATCTACGAGCACCGATTGATGAAAAAGAATTTAGAGATTTTACTAAACTGCTAGAATCCTATAAATCTAGCCTAGAATCTAGCGCGGAGCAAAATGAGGACTTTATCGTAGCAAACGCACTAAAAACATTATTTGAAAAAATGGGCTTAAAAGCGCAGGCAAAATACAAGCAACAGGGCAAGAGCGAAATTGATTTGGTGCTAATAAAAAATGATGATACGCGTGATAAAACAAGCGATAAATCAACCAAAAACACACATAATGAAAATAACGAAATCCAAGTCATAATCGAAGCAAAAAAGCCAGATTCCAAAGAAATGATAAGCACTCAAAATCCAAACACAAAAGCCTTGCACGAGGCAATTTTATATTATTTTTATCAGCGAGAAGCAAAGCATAATCCAAATATCAAACACATAATCATCACAGATTTTAAGAAATTTTATGTTTTTAAAGCTAGTTCGTTTAAGCAACTTTTTTATGACAATAACGCCATAAAAAAGCAATACCAAGCCAAGCATAGCACAAATCAAAACCTCACAACAACGGCAGATTTTTATACTGCGCTAGAAAAAATTTTAGATTCTAGCGAAGCGATTTTGAGCTGTTTTTACATTGATTTAGATTCTATTAGCCAAAATCCACAGCATTTAAGAATGCTTTTTAAAATCTTGCACAAAGATTTTTTATTTGATGAGTTTAACCCAAATGACGCAAATGTGCTAAATGAGCGATTTTACAGAGAGTTGCTTTATATTTTGGGGCTTTGCGAAGTCGATACAAAAGGCAAAGAAATCACAAACGACACAAAAGAAAAACAAACCAAAATCCTAATCAAACCTAGCAAAGAAAGCCAAAATGGCGCAAATACGCTTTATAACATAATAATAAACAATCTCCAAAATAAAGATTTTGACTTTGCGATGGGCTTTGTGATTTTGTGGCTAAATCGCATTTTGTTTTTGAAACTTATCGAGGCAAATCTTGTGCGATTTAATAATGATAAAAATCTAAAATTTCTAAACCTCACCAAAATCCCAAATTTTAAGACGCTATCATATTTGTTTTTTGAGATTCTCTCCAAAAAGCCCAATGACGCGCAAAGGGGCAAAGATAGCAATTTGTGCTTTTTGCCGTATCTAAATTCTAACCTTTTTGATAAACAGCCCTGCGAAGCTATGCTAGATATTGCAATGCTTAATGATGAAGTAAAGCTAGCCTATTTCCCACAAACGCAGATAAAAGACGCACATAGCAAGCAAAAGCGTGGCGAAATCCGACTGCTAGAATATATATTTGAGTTTTTGGATAGCTTTGATTTTGGCTCTGATGAGGAGGAGGGTGAGCTAGCACATCAAAAAGAGCTTATTAGCTCTAGCGTTTTGGGGCTTGTGTTTGAGAAGCTAAATGGCTATAAAGAGGGCTCTTTTTTCACACCGAGCTTTATCACTAGCTATATGTGCCGTGTGAGTTTGGAAAAAGTCGTGTTGCAAAAATTTAGCGAAATCGGGCTAAATGCGCCAAATTTGGAAACGCTAAAATCACAGATTTTAATGAATGTCAATGCGGATTTTAACTTTAGGCAAAAGGCTTTGGGGGTTTTGCAAAGCATTAAAATCTGCGACCCAGCAGTGGGAAGTGGGCATTTTTTAGTCTCTGCATTATGCGAAATGATAGGAATCTATCGCAAACTAGGGCTTGCAGATGATATGCTCAATGCCTGTGAAATTGCTGTAAATAATGATGAAGTGCATATCAGCCAAAATGGTAAAAATTTCACATATCAAAAGCCAAATGCAAACAACCAAAATCACAGGATTCAAGTCGCGCTTTTTGAGCTAAAAAAATCAATCATAGAAAATAATCTCTTTGGCGTGGATATTAACCCAAACTCTGTGGAAATCTGCAAACTACGATTATGGATAGAATTACTAAAAAATAGCTATTATCTCACGCAAGGCGATGAGGGCTATATAGAGAATCTGCATTCTACAATCCACCAAATGCAAACCCTCCCAAATATCGATATAAACATAAAATGCGGCAATAGCTTAATAAGCCGATTTGATTTAAAAGATAGCCTGCGACATATCCCAAATATTGACAAACAAATCAAAGACTACCAACAGCTAGTTTTTAACTATAAAAATTCTGATAAAAGCGAGCTAAAGCCACGCAAAAAAGACATAGAATCTAAAATCCAAAATCTAAAAGCGACATTTCGCCTCACACTCAAAGACCCCAAAACCAAAAAAGAGCTAGAAAAAGCGATAAAAAACCATATTAACAATTATGGTTCGTTTTTGCTTGATGATACAAGTTTGCTAGATGGTTTGCAATATTCGCTCAATCTTTTTGGCGATGAAAAGCTAGATGAAGCAAAGCAACAAGAAGCGTTTGCAAGTTTTGGGCATATCAAATTTTTGCGCCACAAGCTAGATTCTGTGCTAAGTGGTGCGGAGTATAAAAACGCATTTGAATGGCGTTTTGAATTCCCCGAAGTGCTCAATGATAGCAATGGGGATTTTATGGGGTTTGATTTGGTGATAGGAAATCCACCATATATTGATTATAGAGAGATAAATGCGCAAACCATTGAAAAAACAAAGCATTATGCTGTAAATCAAGATTCTAATCGCCCGAATATTTATTGTTATTTTGCAGAAATGGGCATCGATATAATAACTGACAACGGCTTTTTAAGTTTTGTAAATCCTATCGCAATGTTACAGGCTGATTTTGCTTACGGGACAAGAAAGTTGCTATTAGAAAAAGGTTGTATTGATTATATTGCTGATTGCTCTCATATCAAAGCATTTGATAGTGCTTCGACTTATGCGTCATTATGGTTATTTTTAAAAAATAAAAAACAAGATTCAATAAGAGTAATTTTGTGGCAAGATGATAGCTTTAAATATAGCCACAATATAGAATCCTATGCAAACAATAAGCACTTTTCAATAAATTTATCGCAATATAATATCAATTTTCAGCGGGTTAATTGCAACTCGTTAGGTGAATTAGGCACTCTAAAATGGGGAACTTCGCAAAGTGGATATGGCAAAAAGAAAATCCATTTAAAAAACTTTAAAAGATTAAAGCAATCAAACCAAGACAAATATAAGCCAATCATACAAACGGCAGATATAAAAAAATATGCGATTCTTTGGCAAGAGGAATATATCCCAAGCGAAATTTATTCGCAAAATATACAAGAGGATTTTAAAAAACCTAAAATCGTTATTGCAAGAATGACAAAACATATTCAAGCAAGTTTCGATAATAGCGGATTTTATATGGGTAAGGCAACTTTGATTGTGGATTGTAAAGAAAACCCTTACTATATTTTGGGAATCCTAAATTCTAAACTAGCGGATTTTTGGTATAAATATTATTTTGGTGCGACACATTTGGGTGGTGGATATATACGATATGATATTCCATATTTGAAGCAGTTGCCAATCCCAAAACTAAATGCCAAAAATAAAAAAACCGCTGATAATATTATCAATCTTGTAAATGAAATTTTAGAATCCAAAGCCAAAGATTTCACCGCAAACACCGCCAAACTAGAATCCAAAATCGATGAGCTAGTGTTTGAACTATATGACATAACAAAACAAGAACAAAAAATCATAAACTCCAAAAATCCACAAGCATAAAAACCCGCACGCATAAAATCCAAAGGACAAAAATGCACGAAAAAATGTTTAGAGAATTTTGCAAACGAATCGGCGAAGACGCCACCCGCGCAGGACTACAAGCCACGCCAAAGCGACTAAAAGAGCTAGAATCTATCCTTTATGCAGGTTATAGCCTTAGTCCAAAAGACGCGCTTGGCTCTACATTTGCAAACAACGGAATCGATGAGATGATAACCATAAAAGACATTAGCTTTTATTCGATGTGCGAGCATCATTTGTTGCCATTTTTTGGTAGCGTGCATATCGGCTATGTGCCAAAAGATTCTATCGCTGGGATAAGTGGCTTTGTCCGCCTTGTCGAAGTCTATGCCAAACGACTACAAATCCAAGAAAACCTAACCAACCAAATCGCCCAAAGTATCACAAAACTACTAAAACCAAAAGGCGTAATGGTAGTGTGCGAGGCGCGCCATCTGTGTATGAGTATGCGTGGAGCGCAAAAAAGCGAAGCAAAAATCACCACAAGTGCCCTGCGCGGAATCTTTAAAAGCGATTCGCGCACAAGGGCTGAATTTTTACAACTTATCAAAAGCTAGGGGGTTTTTAAGATTTTGATGGGCTTTTAAGGTTTTGATAAGTTTTTATGGATTTTAGTGGATTTTGGTAGGGCTAGTTTTTTCTTTTTTTAATTTTTTTTTAATTTGGCTTTTTTTAATTTAGCTTTTTTAATTTGGTTTTTTTTTTTTTTTTTGAAACTTTTGGAGTGTGTTTGATTTTTTTTTTGAAAAATCTAAAGACAACTTAAACTCAAAATAAAAATGTTTTTTTACTTCATTTTGTGTGCAAATTTTGTTTGCAGGTTTTATTTGCAAATTTTATTCGCAAGTGCAAGCAGAAATGCTTATGCCAAACATATACTTGCTAAAATCCCACACAAATGTGCAAAATCCACGCAAATCCGCCTCACATATAAAATCCATTTTGCAAATCCATTTCATAAATCCACTTCACAAATCTAAATTGCAAAATCTATCCCACAAAATCTATCTCGCAAAATCACATTTTGCAAATCCACCCCCTCACAAAATCACTATCCCGCAAAATCCGCATATTAACACTTTGTTTTTTTTTTTGTAGTATCGCTTTTTCTTTTAAAAATGCTTTTTGATAAAGCGCAAAATCTACAAAGGAGCAAAAATGAAAAAGAAAATCATCGCCTGTGTAGTGCTAGCTGTGCTAAGCGCGGGTATGGCAGCGATATATATTGATGAGATTAGGAGTTTTATCGGAAATTGTGGGGAGGATAGAGATGGCACATTATTAATTAGATGGTATTTTGATAACATTTCTTGTAATAAAGAGTCTTTTGGTAATCCTTGCAATAAAGATGAATGCAAATCTATTGGTCAATTTTATGCAGGGGATTTAGCAATTAATATAAAAACTACAAATAACATAAATATGGGGAATTTTCTTATCGAAAAAAGGGATTTAAAAAAAGCGATTTGCTACTTTGAGAGGGCTGTCGCTTTGGGGGATAGTAGTGCTTATCATCTGCTAGAACAATCTTATATGAGTTTAAAGGATTATAAAAAAGCAATTAGCTATTATGAAAAACTTATCGCTTCAGGGGATAATCGTGGATATGATTCGTTGGCAAGGGTTTATCATCTTGGACTAGGCGATTATGTTAACGCAAAAAAATATTATGAAATTGTGTGCGACAAAGTTAGTGATAGTCAATCAAATTCTTGCTTCCAGCTAGCGGCGATGTATGCAGATGAGCTCAATATCTATAACGGTGTGGTGCGCCGAGACTACCACAAAGCAGCAGAACTATACAAAAAAGTCTGCAATATGAAAGAAAAAAGCTTTGAAACTATGTATGCTTGCAATAGGTTAGGCGTGCTATATCGCGATGGAAAAGGCGTAGCACAAAATCTATCTATCGCTAAGCAATTTTTTGGTAAGGCGTGTGATTTGGCGTGTGATTTTGGCTTTATAAGCTTTTTGGGCTGTGATAACTACAAAGACTTAAATGAGGCAGGAGTAAAATGATGAAAAACACAGATACCACAATCTATGATAGCCCAAGCTGTCGTATAGAATCTAAATGCGATTCTATGATTTTGCATATTAAACAAAATGACAAAGAATCTTTTATCTTTGAAAATATTTTGGACAAGTGTTTAAAAAATAAAACACAAGAAAAGCTAGATACGCTTATCAAAAAGCAAGGCAACAAATACTATATCTACAAGCCTTTGAGCGTGTGCGAGTATAATGACGAGAAAAACTCAAGCGACAATGCAGAATCTAACACAAAATCTAGTGAATGCGACACGGAATCAAAACGCAAAAATTTTTACATAAAAGATGAGCTATCTTTTAAAAATTGTGTGTTTTGCAATGAAGTGCATTTTAAATACATAACATTTGCTCCGTTAGATTCTCTATCGCAAAATAAATGCAACGCGGAATCTAATAAAATTACACAAAATCCACAATCTTTGCGCATAGATTTTCAGCATTGCGTTTTTAAGGAGCGAGTGTATTTCACCAACTGCACATTTAATGCAAATGTGTTTTTTAACCACGCAGTTTTTTACAAATACGCGGACTTCCACGAAAGTATTTTTAATGGTATCGTATCGTTTTATAACGCTACTTTTAATTCCGCGCCAAATTTTTCTACTTGTGTGTTTAGCAAACTTCAAGGCACAGATTTTATCAATGCCAAAATAGATAAACTAAAATTTGCAACAATCAAAGACTTTATCAACGAATACGAAAATGACAAAACACATAAGGACGAAATAGCAAACACAACAGATTCTAAAGACAAAATCACAAAAAAGCACAAAATCCGCTATGCAAGCAATGCACGCGATTCATTTCGCACGATAAAAAATGTATTGATTGCAAATAATAACTTGCTAGACGCATCAAATTGGCATAAATTAGAACTCTATGCAAAAGAGCAAGAACTTAAACTGCAAAAACCCTGTTTGCTAACAAGTCCTAAAAAATGGTGTGATTTATGGCAACTCAAACTCTATCGCAAGACTTCAGAGCACCACACAGATTTGCTAAAGATTTGGCATACGCTTATGGTGCTAAATGGTGTGTTTGGACTACTTTTTGGGCTTATTTTGCTATTTGGTTATTGTCAAATTGATTTGCTTAAATGTGTAAATCGTTGCTTGCCTTGTGATTATGTATTTTGCAATGTGGGAAAGATTTGCATAAATACTTTGCTAGCGTTTATGTTTATTGTGCTGTTTTTTAGTGTGGTTAAGGGCAAAATCTCAAGGTTTATATTTATTGTGGTTGGTTACATAGCTTCGTTTATCATTCTTACTACAAATCCTAAGTATTTATTCCCCGCTGTAACGCTTTTTGACAAAAGTGCTAACCTTAGCCACGAAGCCACTATAAGTGCGATTTATACAGCACTATTTATTTTAATGATTTTTTCTTTGCAAAAAACCGCGCGCAAAAATTCCATAATCCCAAACTAAAAGGAGCAAAAAATGCGAAAAATGCAAAATCCAACAAGCAAAAAACCAACGCTAAAAAGAGCAATCCTAATATGTGGAATCTTAGCAAGTCTAGTAAATACAGGATTAAGTGCGCTAAACGAACAAGAGTGGGAATGGGCTATATATGAATGCCTTGATAAAAGCAATAAAAGTGTGTGTCAGGCATTGATTGATAATGGTTTGCCAAGTATTATGGAGGAATGCACTAAAGATGATTGCTATGGTGTAGGTTTGGTTTATCACAGAGCGGGGCATTATAAAGAAGCGATTTCTTGCTATGAAAAAGCTATCGCTTTCGGGGATAATAGAGGATATGGTATGTTGGGAGTTATTTACGAATCGCTACTAAATGATTATTTTAATGCAAAGAAATATTTTGAAATTGCGTGCAATAAAGTTGGCGATTTGCAATCAGATTCTTGCTACGACTTAGGGGTAATGTATTATGAAAGACAAGGTGTGCGCCAAGACTACCACAAAGCACACGAACTCTACAAAAAAGCTTGTGATATGAAAAATGCTATGGCGTGCAATGATCTGGGTGTTCTCTATGACAATGGGAAAGGCGTGAAGCAAAATCTATCCATTGCTAAGCAATATTATGACAAGGCGTGTGATTTAGGCGACCAAGTGGGGTGTGATAATTATAAAAAATTAGATAGCGCAGGCGTGCAATAGATTTTAGGTTTTTATCATAAAATCTATGTGATAAATCTACAAAAAAAGGAGACAAGCAAATGAAAAAAGCTATTTTTGTATGCGGAATATTGGCAGGTTTGGTGAGCGTAGGATATTCTGCGATGAGTGATGATGAGCGGACAAGGGCTAAACATAATTGCTTTGATAATGATGATAAAAGTGCGTGTCAAGCATTGATTGATAATGATTTATATAGCGTGGAGCAATGTGATGAATATACTTGTGGCTTTGCAGGTATGGTTTATATGCAAGCAGGACTTCATAAAGGGTCAATACCATACTTTGAAAAACTCATCGCTTTGGGAGATAATGATGCGTATCATTTGTTGGGATTCGCTTACGATCGATTAAATGATTATTTTAATGCAAAGAAATATTATGAAATCTCGTGCAATACAGGCAATGCAACACTAGGACAAAAAGATTCTTGCTTTGGATTAGGGTATATGTATCATACTGGAAAAGGTGTGCGCCAAGACTACCACAAAGCACGCGAGCTATGGAAAAAAGCCTGCGATATGAAAAATGCTATGGCGTGCAATAATCTAGGTGCTCTCTATGGCGAAGGACTAGGCGTGAAGCAAAATTTAACTATCGCCAAGCAATACTACGGCAAGGCGTGTGATTTAGGCGACCAAACAGGCTGTGATAATTACAAAAACTACAACGAAGCAGGCGTGCAATAGCAATATTGCAATAATAGCCTTGTTTATAGATTTTGCCAAAACAACCTTTGCCAAAATCTATAAACTTAAATCCACCTTCGACAAATTATTTTTCATCATTTTTGTGTCAAGATTTTATACAAACCATATACTTAGCATACAAAAATCATTCATTGCTTTTAGTGATAATCTCTTCTAGCTTTTGGGCTGCTTTGCCGCTATCGATTAGATTTTGTGCTAGTGCTACGCCATCTTTTATAGAATCCGCTTTATTTGCTAGATATAGCCCTGCGCCTGCGTTTAGGCACGCCACTTGAAGTTTTGCGCCCCTTTCTTTCCCACTCAAAATCTCTTTTAAAATCGTAGCGTTTTGGCTAGCGTCCCCACCTCTTAGCGCGTTTTTATCGCACGCCTCATAGCCAAAATCCTGCGGGCTAATCGTGTAAGTGCTGATTTTTTCGCCATTTACTTCATAGATTTGGGTTGGTGCGCTTAGTGAGATTTCATCGAGTTTGTCTAGTCCATATACGACAAGTGCGCGTCTTACGCCTAGATTTTGTAGCACCTTTGCCATAGGGGCTAGCAGTCTTTGCTCATATACGCCCATTATTTGCATTTGCGGATTTGCGGGGTTGCACAGCGGTCCTATGATATTAAAAATCGTGCGGATTGCTAGCTCTTTTCTCACGGGTGCGACATTTTTCATCGCGCTATGGTAGTTTTGGGCAAACAAAAAGCAAAATCCTGTTTTTTCTATGAGGGCTTTTGCTTTGTCTTTTGGCAATGAAATATTTACGCCCAATGCCTCAAAAACATCTGCCGCACCGCATTTTGATGAAAACGCTCTGTTGCCGTGCTTTGCGACTTTGACGCCACCTGAAGCGATGATAAGTGAGGCGGTAGAAGAAATATTAAACGAATGAGAGCCATCGCCACCTGTGCCTACGATTTCTAGCACTTCCCCGCATTCTAGGCATTCGCAATGCTCTTTTAGCGAGCGCACGCTAGCAGTGATCTCATCGATACTTTCCCCTTTGCAAGCAAGGGCGGTTAAAAAAGCTGCGATTTGAACTTCGCTTACTTTGCCATCCATTATGGCGTCCATTGCGGATTTTGCTTGCTTGGAGCTTAGATTTTCTTTGCGTATTAGCGAATGGATAGTATCGGTTATCATTTACTTCCTTTGTTGTGGGTTTGTTGTTTTGGATTTTGTAGATTTTGCGCTTTGTGTGGCTTTTGGCTAGATTTTAGCACTAAGCGATGTGTGCTAAAAAATTTTTCGCTACTTGGTTGCCTAGTGGCGTGAGGATAGATTCTGGGTGAAATTGCACGCCAAAGGTTCTGTATTGCTTATGTGCGATTGCCATTATGGTGCGCTCACTATGTTGATTTTGCAAATGTCGTTCCGCGTTTGCAATGTTATCTGCATTTTTTGGGGTAGATTTTAGGGTAGATTTTGTGGCAGGTTTGTTTGCTGATTTTGGCAAATAGCTTACGCGGGCGATGACTTCAAGGCAGGGGGGCAAGCTATCCTCTATAATCGCTAATGAATGATAGCGAGCCACCTCAAAAGATTTAGGCATAGAATCAAAAAGTGGCGAATCCTTGCAAACCTCTATCATCGAGCTTTTGCCGTGCATTATCTTTGGTGCATACCCTACCCTACCTCCAAACGCTTCGCAAATCGCTTGATGCCCCAAACATACCCCAAGTATAGGGATACGCGGGGCAAAGTAGCGAATCGCTTCTATGCAGATTCCTGCGTCTTTTGGGGCTTTGGGACCGGGGGATATGATAAGCCCTTTTGGTTTTAGTTTTGCGATTTGGGCTATGCTTAGTTCGTCATTTCGTATGACTTTGATTTGTGAGTAGATTTGTGCGATTTGCTGATATAGGTTGTATGAGAAGCTATCGTAATTATCGATTAAGACTAGCATTTATGTCCTTTTTTGCATTTTTTAGATTTTGATTGTGGGTTTTGGCAGGCTGATAAATTTGGCAGGCTAAAAAGCTGATAAATTTGACAAGCCCAAAAACAAAAAAAAAAAAAACGCAAAAATCTTTTTTATTTTGCGTTATTTTTATGGATTCTAGCGTTAGTTAGAATCTTTTTTTGATTTTGTTATTTTTTTGATTCTACTTGCTTTTTGATTTTGTTTGCTTTTAATTTTTGCCTTTTTTAATTCTACCATTTTCAATTTTTCTTTTTTTGATTCTACCCTTTTCATTTTTTCCCTTTTTCTATTTTACCCTCTTGGACAAGTTTATCGCCATTATAGATTCCTAGCATTTCATAATCGCCATTTTTTAGCAACAATATCACAGGATAATCCTCATACACCCCCTGCTCCATACCCGGGCTTCCTTGAGGCATACCCGGCGCAGTTATGCCGATGGCGTTTTTGGGCTTGTTTTTGAGTAGCCACTCTAGCGCACCAAGCGGGATATGCCCCTCTAAGACATAGCCATTTATCACGCCTGTATGACAGCTTTGATACTCGCTTTTTATGTTGTATTTTTCTTTGATTTTGTAAAATTCTGTGCTTTTTTGCACTTTTAGCGTGTAGCCTTTGCCTCGCATATATTCTACCCATTTATCACAGCACCCACAAGTAGGGCTTTCAAACACCTCGATTACTTTGCCATTATTCGCGCTCATTGCGATATTTAGCAAGCTAGCCAACATTAAAACACGGACAAAAAACCTCATCGTTGCTCCTTTTAGTGGTTTTTGGATTTTAAGATTTTATTTTTGGGATACTTTTTTTGGGGGGATTTTGTGCTTTTTTTGCTTTTTGCATTTTTTACACTTTTTGCGCGATAAAATCCAAAATTTGAATGCAACTTTTTAGCGTGCAGATTTTGCGTATTTTGCGAAGCGGTTTGTAACGCGTTTATCACGGCTTTTGCTTTGTTTTTGGTTTCGATATATTCTTTTTTGCCATCGCTATCATAGACGATTCCAGCTCCAGAGCGCACAAAAATATGATTTTTATTTTTTACCACCAAACGAATCGCGATGCACATATCCATATTTCCACTAAAATCTAGGTAGCCTATCGCACCGCCATAGATTCCACGATTTTGGATTCCTAATTTTTGGATTTCGCGATTTTTTATCGCGCTTTTTTGCTCTTTTTGAGAATGATTTTCTAGCTCGTGTATGATTTCACAAGCGCGGATTTTGGGCGCACCAGATAGCGTGCCAGCGGGGAAAATACTATCTAGCGCGCTAAAAGCGTCTTTGTCTTTTTTTAAAATTCCGCTAACCCTTGAAGAAATGTGCATAATATGCGAATAACGCACGATATTTTGATACTGCTCCACTTGCACGCTACCGATTTTTGCGACTTTGCCTATGTCATTTCGCCCCAAATCCACTAGCATATTATGTTCGCTTAGCTCTTTTTCATCGCGCAATAATTCATCGGCTAGCTTTTCATCTTGGGCTAGATTATTGCCGCGCGGGCGTGAGCCAGCAAGAGGATAGGTATAGATTGTGCCATTTTGGAGTTTTAGCAAGGTTTCGGGGGAAGCACCCGCGATTTCTAAATCTTTGCTTGTGAGATAAAACATATATGGCGATGGATTGCTAGTGCGAAGCACGCGATACACATCAAAAAGCGAGCCACGCGCTTTGGCATATAGCGGGTTTGATAGCACCACTTGGAAAATATCGCCCTCTTTTATGTAGTGTCTTGCTTTATCTACGATGGAGCAAAATCCTTTTTTGTCATAATAACTTTTGATAGCGCAATCTAGCTGAAATCCTTGTTTTTGGAATTTTTTATGTGGCTTTTTATCCGTGTGGCTAGTTAGGATTTGTTGTATGGATTCTAGTTTTTTTATGCCTTTTTGGTAGGCTAGATATTGTTTTTTTGTGCCTATGTCAATATTTGTTAGCAAAAGTAGCTTTTGGGCGAGATTATCAAAGATGATAAGACTATCAAACAAAAAAACTTCAATGTCTTTTGTCCCTGCTTTTTGACTCACTTTTTTTGCGGCTTTTTCTTTGGCAAAATCCGCCCTAAAATCTAGCCTTTTTTCGATAAGCCCGATATAATCATAAGCAAAATACCCCACCAATCCACCGCTAAAAGACGGGATATTTTCTATGCCAAATTGTGAAAGATTTGGGCTTTTATACATTTTTAGCACTTCGCGCAAGATTTCTTTTGGATTGGCGCGAAATACGATTTTTTTGGGCGTTTTTTCTAAAATCTCTTTGCCAAACCTTGCTAAATCTAGCAGTTTTTTTTCGCTAGATTCTATGCAGATACTATCCCTCACACACGCAATCCTAGCACTTGGCTCAAATCCCAAAAAACTATACCGCCCCCACTGCTTTCTATCCTGCATAGATTCTAGTAAAAATGCGTTTTTGGAATGGTTTTTTAGCGTTGAAATCGCCATTATAGGCGTGATAAAATCTGCGTAGAGTTCTTTATAAATGGGGAATTTTTTATGCTTTTTTGAGAGTTTTGGTAGGATTTTTGAGATTTGGTTAAAAGAAGGAAAAATATGTGGGAAATCTAGCGAAGTTTTAGAAGTGTCAAAAGATTTGCAAGATGTGGTTTTAGACATTTACAAAGCCTTGTTTTAGATTTTGTTTATGGGGTTTTGCCACGATTTGTGTCGTGCTTTTTTTAAGTTTTTTAAGCGTTTTTTTAAGCATTGTGTGTTTGCGATTTTTTGCACTTTTTGTGCTTCACGCTTTTTGCAAAATTGTAGCACAAAATCTTATACTTCTTTAGAGAATCTTAATTTTGAAAATCCTAAACCCCCTATTTTCTAAAATCTATTTGTGGCAGATTTTATCTAGCAAGATTTTAGTTTTGTTAAAATCTGCTAGATTGCCTAAAATTACTTGGCTAGGTTGATTTTTCTCTCATTAAGCGGTTGGATTCCACGCGTGTTGTTGCCAAAGATTTTGTGCAAAAGTTTGATTTGAGTCGTGCTAGCTTGGATAGGATTTTGCATCACTATCCATTTGACTTGCCCGCTACAAGGAGGCGTGGTAAGAGAGCCTACAAACTCATAATATGCGCGATTTTGGGGCAATAGCAAATCTAGCAAATCGCTAGAAAAACTTTTGGTTTCATTTAGATTTTTAGGCACAGATTGCAAGATAGACTTTAACGCTAGATTTTCTTTGCCCGCTTCTATGAAAACGCCGATGACAAGTAGATTACCCTGCTCATCTTTATGCACCAAATGCACTTCGGCAGGAAACTCTTTGCTATTTAGATGATTTTCAGATGGCGTGTGAAAATGCAGCTGTGCCAACACATAATGCTCATTTTCAAGCACAATATCACTACCTTTATCAAAATTTACCTGCAAAGTATGCCCGTTGTTGATAATATCGCGCGCAGAGCGTGCGTATTTGTCATTAAATACTAGCGTTGAAGTGGAATTTTGGGCGTTAGAATCCAAAATATCTATGGGGGATTTAAATCTCTCTGTGTCGCAGGATTTGTAGTCGCTATGTAGTTTGCCCCATTGTGCTGGTCCATTTTCCTTGCCATAGCCCCAATGGACTTGGTTTGCTAGCCCGCTAGAAGCGCAAAATGCCACAAACGCAAACGCGCTAAAAATAGCTCTTAAATGTCGCTTTTTGGAAAAATCCTCACAAGTTTTTGTGGTAAGTCTTTGTGCGTGTTTCATAAAGTAGCTCCGCTGTTGATTTTGGTTTATAAAACCAAACGCGCATTTTAACGACTTTATTTCAAAATCTTTTTAACAAAATGCAAAAACTATGCAAAAAATACACAAAATCTACATATTTTATACTTTTTACTTAACATTTATAAAATCGCAAGTATAAAAATTGCAAACAAAAATGCAGGGATAAAAAAGCGGTCGCAAAAACGCGCAAAATCACATTCTAAAAATTTACCAAAATCTTACGCCAAATTTGTCCAAACCGCCTGCACATCGTCATCTTCTTCGATTCTATCAAGGAGCTTTTCTAGCTCGGCTATTTGCTCCTCATTTAGCGTGATTGGGCTTGTTGGGATTCTCTGCAAGCTCGCCTTTTGCACGGCAATCCCTAGCTTTTCAAACCCCTCATTTAATGTCCCAAAATCGCTATAATCCCCAATCGCAGCGTATTTCTCTCCACCGCTAGAATCCGCCCCAGATTGAGAATCTGCGCTAGAATCCGCCCGCTCCAACTCCTCCAATCCATAATCAATCAACGCTAGCTCCACTTCCTCCGCGCTACTCCCCTCTGGCAAGGCAAACTCAAACACACTTTTGCGTGCAAACATAAATTCTAGCGAGCCGTTTGGGACGATTTGCGCACCTTGCGTTTTGTTAAAATAGCTCTTTATGTTGGCAATCGTGCGCGTGGGATTATCAGTCGTGCATTCGATAAAAATCAGCACGCCTCCACTTGCTTTGCCCTCATAAGTTACCTCGCTAAACTGCCCGTCCTTGCCACTTGCGCGCTTTATCGCCGCGTCAATATTATCCTTTGGCATATTTTGGGCTTTGGCATTGGCTATGGCGGTGCGGAGTTTGGCATTCATCGCGGGGTCGCCACCGCCCTCTTTTGCCGCCATTGTGATGACTTTGGCAAGTTTGGGGAATACCTTGCTCATCTTATCCCACCGCTTTTCTTTTGCCGCCCTGCGATACTCAAACGCTCGTCCCATTGTTTGTCCTTATGCGTGAAAATAAAAGCGAATTATATCATTTTTAGGCATAATTATTTTTGCAAAATATTTTTAGGAAAATCTAAGGAAATCTATGGATAAAAATCTCATAAAAAACACAAAATTTGCAAAATCTGCAAAATCAAAAACCACCAAAAACACCCCCAAAAATACAACAAAGCAAAAAGGCAAAATCGGCGAGGACAGGGCTTGTGCGTGGCTAGAATCTAATGGATTTAAGATTTTAGAGCGCAATTTTTTCACACGATTTGGCGAGATAGATATTATCGCGCTTGAAGTTTTGGATTTTAAGAATGGTTGCAAAAAAGATATAGTTTTGCACTTTATCGAAGTCAAAAACTACGCACGCGCCTGCCCAGCCTACGCTATCAGTCCCAAAAAACTTGACAAAATCTACAAAAGTATTGATATATATTTTTTGAAGCAAAATACGCAAGATAATCAAAAATTACCAAATAACACAGAATCTGTAAATGCCATAAACGCCCTGCCTTATTGTGTTTCAGCGATTTTGATACAGGGCGAAAAAATTAACTTTTTGACAAATGTAAGCCAAAATTTTTAAGGAAAATTTTTTATTGTAGTTAAACATACATTAAGGCTATTAAGGCGTCTAAAAATATGCAAATTTAAGAGTAACTCCGCCAAATGAGAGAGTAGCTCCGTGAATTTTAGATAGCAACTCCGCGAATGAGAGAGCAACTTCGCGCGAAAATCTATGTCATTGGTAGCTAGGATTTCGCTTTTGTCATTCCTACGCGGATTTATACAAAACCGCGTAGGAATCTTTTTGTGTTGTTCTGTTTTTGTATATCGCCACGCTTAACTAGCGTTCGCTCACAATGAAGGAAGCAGAATCATTGTCTGCAATGACGGAGTTTTTGTCATATTGAGCGCGTAAGCGCGAAATATCTCTATTTGCGTTTTTAGATTTTGAGATATTTCGGGCTTAAAAGCCATAAGTATGACAAAGAAAATTCTGTCATTGCAAGCAGTTTGGATTCTTTAGAATCGAAACTGCGTGGCAATCTATTTTGCTTATTTTTGCATTGTGGATTGCCACGAATTGCCACGATTTTGCACTATGCGCAAATACATTATTTGCAAGGCCAATTTGCGCGCAAAATTAGGCTTTGTAGATTTTGTGATAATTCTAGCTCAAATCCTAATCTTGCCATTATCTCGCGCTCTTTGTCCCTATGCTCCCCGCTATCGCGCTCGTGGTCAAATCCTAGCAGATGCAACGCCGCGTGGATAAATAAAATCGTGATTTCTATCTCCAAACTATGCTTAAATTTTTTGCTATTTTGCTTTGCTAAGGGGAGGTTTATCACTATCGCGCCAAGAAAATCTATGAAATCTATTTTGCTAGATTTTGCTTTTTTGCTAGATTTTGCACTAATTTTAGGCATTTGCATATTTTCAAGCGGGAAGCTAAGCACATCGGTAGCATAATCCTTGCCTAAAAATCCCCTATTAAATTCTCGCATTTTTACGCTACCAACAAACATTAGCTCAATATGAAAAAATTTGTTATGACTTCCCCCCCGATTTGTCCTGCGACTCTCCCCAAGACTTACTCCGCGACTTTTTACCCGACTAATTCTGCGACTGATTCGGCGACTCTCTCCACTACTTTCCCCGCGACTGATTCTGCGCATAGATTCTATCTCATTGTTTTGGCTATCCAAATCATCTAATACACCTTCAAATACGCAATCTAGCGCGACTTGAAGCGCAAAATCTAGCCTAGATTCTAGTGTGGTTGGTAGTGTGGTTTTTGTGTGGTTGTAGATTTCTAGCAAAGCCCTGTCCCAAAATCTAAAATGTAAAATCTACAAATTTTACAAAAATTCTCTTAAAATTTACCCCATAAAAAAGCTATATCCAAGATACGCCACCCAATACGCCACAAGCGAAAAAATATACGCCACAATCGTGGTAAAAACAAACAAATACCCTACAAACTTTATCCCTCCAGCCTCCCTACCAAAGCTAATAGTCGCCGCAAAACACGGAATATAAAACATCACAAACACCACAAAAGCAACCGCACTAGGAAACGAAATGCTATCTTTTAGCATTTCTTGCAATGAGCTAGAATCCTCCTCCACCTCATCGCCAAGCGCATAAAGCACGCCAAGCGTAGAAACCACCACTTCCTTTGCTGCAAACCCCGTAACAATCGAAATCGAAAGCCTCCAATCAAACCCCATAGGCGCAAAAATAGGCTCGATTATCTCTCCTGCCCTGCCCGAATAAGTAGCCCTAAGCAATTTTTCTTTTTTCTCATTTTCTAAATGCGCGATTTCCTCATCTTTTTGCTCATCATTCAAAGATTTAGATTCTAGCACTTCTTGTTTTTTGGTTTCATAGATTTCTTCTATTTGTGGGTTTTTGGGGTATTGCGAAGCAAACCAAATCGCCACAGAGGCAATAAGTATAAATCCGCCCGCTTTTTTTAGAAACATAACAACCTTTCCCCAGATGCTAAACCACACGGTGCGAAGATTTGGGATTCTATACTTTGGCATTTCCATCACAAATGGCTCATCTATGCCACGAAACAGCGATAATTTTAGCACTTTTGCCATACACAACGCCACCACGCCACCAAGCACATAAATCCCAAAAAGCACGAATCCAGCGTATTTGTCAGGGAAAAAAGCCCCCACAAAAAGCACATAAATAGGAAGCCTAGCCGAACAGCTCATAAAGCCAATCACAAAAAGCGTGATAAGTCGCTCGTTTTGGTTTTTTAGTGTGCGAGTCGCCATATACGCAGGCACAGAGCAGCCAAACCCCGCAATCATAGGGATAAAACTTTTGCCGTGCAAGCCAAATTTGTGCAAAAATCCATCAAACAAAAACGCAACCCTTGCCATATATCCGCTCCCCTCAAGCAATGCAATCCCAAAATAAAGCACCGCAATAAGAGGCAAAAACGCTAGCACCGTGCCAACCCCGCCGATGATACCATCGCAAATGAGTGAGGTCATCTGCGGATACTCGCTAAGCGTTTGTCGCAAAAAATCCCCAAAACTAGCAAACCCATCTTCTATGTAGTCTTTGGCAAATCCCCCCACATAAAAAGTCATCTCAAAAAGCAAAAACATAAGCAAAAAGAAAATAGGCAATCCAAAAACTCGATGAAGCAAGATAGAATCTATGCGTTTGGTGCGCTCTAGGGAATTTTGCAAGCTAAAATTTTGATTAAAATTTTTTAGTTTTTTGGGGGATTTTGGGGGTTTTAGATTTTGGAGTTGCGTATTTTTAGATTGCGGATTTTTAGGCTGTGGATTTTGCGGCATTGAGTTTGCAACATTCGCAGAAAAATCGTTGCTAGATTTTGGATTGGCATTGTTTGGGTTTGCTACTTCATCATTTATTTGATTTTCTACTTCTATTTGATTTTCTACTTCGTGGTAGCGTATGACTTCTTGGGCTGCGCCTTGTGCGAAGCTAATGCAATCTTGATTAAAAATACTTTGGATATTTTCCTCCCCACTTTGCTTTACTAGCCTAGCACTGATTTCATTTACAAAATCCATAACCTGCGTGTAGCAAGGCTTATCGTGCAAATACGCATATAGCCTTTTGTCAAGCCGAAGCAATAAAATCGCAATGATTCTGCTTGAGAGGGCTTCTTTTTGGCTTGGATAAGAATTTAGCTCATAAAAACTTTTTTGCAACAAAAACTCATCAATCTCGCCAATGCTAGATTCTAGCAAATCCCCATAAATGCGCTTAGACTCGCAAAATGGCTTATTGTGCGTATCGATTATGGTGTCAAAAAGCGTGTCTAGATTTTGCTTTTTTTGCGCGGATATGGCGATAGATGGGACGCCTAAGATTTCGCTTAAAAGCGCGGTATTTATATCTATGCCATCACTTTTTGCCTCATCTATCATATTTAGCCCTAGCACGCATTTTACCCCTAGCCCCATTATTTGCGCACTTAGGGCTAGATTTCGCGCTAAGTTGGTAGAATCTAGCACATTTAGCACGATGTCATAATTTCTAGATTCTAAAAAATCTTTGGTGATTTTTTCCTCTGGCGAATAGTCATTTAGACTATAAGTCCCGGGCAAATCTATGATATTTATATCCACGCCTTTGTAGCCAAATCGCACTTCATTTTTTTCTACCGTTACGCCACTAAAATTGCCGACTTTTAGATTTGCGCCACTTATAGCATTGATAAGCGAGCTTTTGCCGACATTTGGCTGTCCTACGAGGGCTATGGTAAGTTGTGGTTTGTTTTTGGGGGATTTTGTGCTGTGGCTAGTTTTTTTTGTCATAGGCTACTTCCTTAGATTTTGCTAAATTTTGGTTTTGTAGTTTTTGCGCAGATTTTGTGATTTTTGCCGTTTTGTTTTTTTATGAAATCCACTTACAAAGCTCTCAAAAACACGCAAAATCGTTTTAGTGCAAAATCGTTTTTTTGTGTTTGAAAACTTTAGAAAACTTTCAAAAACACTACTTTGTAAAAACACTTTTGTGGATTTTTTACGCCATTATTGTAATATAAAAATCATTATTTTGAGTTTAATTATCAACTTTTATCAAAAAGGCACAAATAATGAGAATCTAGCAAGAATTTTTAATTTCAACGACTTGTCATACTTAGTTTTTGTAATTTTGGGTTTTGCAAGATTTGGTTTTGCGAGATTAGAATTTGCGAGAAAAAACCAAATATCCAAAAATTGCAGCTACTGCGAGCGGATTTTGCAAAAATCCGCGTGGCAATCTAAAATAAGCCCCCTCCCTTGCGGAGGGGCTAGGGGGTGGGTTTTTTTGTCATTGCAAGCCTTGCATTTTATCAAATGCAAGGCGTGGCAATCTATAATTACACTACCACCGTCATTGCGAGAATCTGCAAGCATAGTGAAGCAGATTCGTGGCAATCTATAAAAGAATTTTGTCATACTTAAGCGAATCGAAGTATCTCAAAAAAACCATAGATTGCCACGATTCTACGCTACGCGCAGAAACTCACAATGACAAAATGTCTTTTTCTAAATAAAAATACCCACCCCCTTAATCCCCCTCCGCAAAGGGAGGGGGAACAACAAGGGGAAAAAAGAAAAGAAAAAAAAATCCACCTCGTGCTAAAGTAGGGGGTTTATGTGGATTTTGCTTTTCGCAACCGCGCCCCATTTGCGCTTGTGCACTAAATCACTACTTCGTAGCTGTGGGCTTGCGCCACGATTTTAGCCTTTTTTGACAAAATCGCAGATTTTCACAATAATGTTTTGCTATTGTTGGATTTAGATTTTCCATTATTGCCATACTAACTCTTTTTGCAAAAAATATTAGTATGACAAAAAGCAATAAAAATCTTACAACAAATACAAAATCTACAAATAACGCAAATTTGCAACATAATGAGATTGGCTCAAGACAACTTAAGCTCAAACAAAGGAGCTTTAAGTTATGATGCGCACGATGAAAAAAAAGTATATTATTAGTTCAAGAATTAGTGAGGCAAAAACAAGAGAGAGATTCTTAAATATTTCTGCCTTGATATTGAGGCTGTAAAAATCGCAAAATTAAGCAACATTTCTCGCCAAAGTATCAATAAAATTTGCAAAAATATTAGAGTTTTAATCGCAAAAGAATGCGAAACAATATCTAAAATGCAAGGTGAAATAGAAATTGATGAGAGCTATTTCGGTGCTAAAAGAGTGAGAGGAAAAAGAGGGCGTGGAGCAGATAAGAAAACGCCTGTATTTTTGCTTCGCTAATACTTGCAACTGCAAGCAGAAGGAATGTTAAAACGAAATGGTTGCGTTTATACACAAGTAGTCAAAGGTTGCTCTGCAAGTGAATTATTGCCGATATTGCGTGATTGTAGCGATTTAGCAGAATCTATAATTTATAGCGATTGTTGGGGTGCGTATGATGGATTAGTGGATTTCGGTGCAAAGGCACATTATCGTGTCAAACATAGCAAAAATGAATTTGCGTTAGGCAAGAATCATATCAATGGAATCGAAAACTTCTGGGGTTATGTTAAATATAGACTTACTAAATTCAAAGAAATCAAAAAAGAGAATTTTATGCTTCATCTAAAAGAGACAGAATTTAGATAGCCATAACCAAAAATCAAGGACAAGATTTGTATAAAATTTTGTTAAAAATTATAAGAGAAAATCTGCTTAAGTTAAATTGAACCATCATTAAATGTTGCATAAAATGCGAGTTTTGGGACATATTCAAACTCACAATCCCTTTGATAAACTGTATTCTCATCAATGATAATACTACATTTATCATTCTTAGCATCTGCGATGAAAGACATATAATTCGCTTTAAGTCTGCTTTGGATATTTTGCGAAATTTCATCTGCGCTCAATAACACCACGCTAAATGCAATACATAGAGTTAAAATACACCTTTTCATTTTTATCCTTTATATTGTTCTAATCCTTTTTTAAGACTTCCTCTTATCACTAATCCAGCTTCGGCTTTTGGCAAAATCTATACTGCTCATTTGTGAATTGCCTTAATATTATTTACATTTCCCATTTTTATAGCATTTATCGTTCAATTCTATTATTAACTCATCAGTTATAGATTCTAGCGGGATTAGATTCGCCATTTTAGCGTCATCGCGTGGTTGGCGGTAGTAGATATTCATTTTATCAAAAACATATTCACTAGATTGGGCGTCTTTACCATTGAGTTTGAAATCTTCTACACTGCGTTGATAGAGATAAAATCCATCGTTGATAAATTTAAATGTATAATAGGATTTCCACACTGCTTCATTTCTAAAATCATTTATACCAAAGACAATGGTAAAATAATCGCCCTTAAAATCTATGCGTGATTCTATAGAGTGTGTCCCATCCGCACAAAATATATTTAGCAACTTATCTGTATCTGCGATAGCTACGCAATGGTTTTCTTGGTAGTGTAAGTGTCCTTCGCTATGCCCTTCAACCTCTGTGCGAATAAAAATATATTGTTTATTGTGAAAAGTTTTTTCATAAACATTTGTATTGTGGGAATCTACAATTTCTACATATTCTTTGGCTGTGGCTTTCTTTAAAGTTTCTTTTTTAAGTTTTTCTATATCAAGCGCACTTGCATTTGTGAGCGTTAGCATATAAAGCACAAAAAGCAAACTTAATTTTTTCATTTTCTCATTTCCCCTAGCACCGCTCTACTATTTCTACAATCTTAAATGTGCCATTGCCTAAATCAAACAATATATAGCTATCATAGCCACAATCTTGTGCGTATGTAATTGTGAGCTGTTTTTTGTCCTTGCTCCACTCATATTGCGCATACCATTCCTCGCTCTCGCACTTATAGTATTTAGATTTTTCACTTCTGCATTTGCCCTTGTATCGATAATTTTGCTTTGGCAATGTCCCTAAAAATTCAAGTTTATATTCATATAGCCCCAAATCCATCGATTCTCCGCTTCCCCATCGCTCCCAATATAAAGTCCCTTTTGCCTTTTTTAGTTTGTCGTGTGCTTCTTGCATACTTTTGGCTTTTATTATGGTAAATATAGGTCCTCCACAAGCGTCTAAATCGTATTTAGGATTTACCACGACTTCATAACTATAAGTCTCTCCATTGCTCAATTTTTCAGTTACCCGCCGCAATTCAATCTTGCTCTTATCGAGCTTTTCAAACTCACAATCCGCGTAATCCCATTGCCAATCATCTTTTGCATTCCCTGCAAACGCAATCGACACAAACGCTACCAAAATTACCAAACTTAATTTTTTCATTGTTTCACTCCCTTTTTTAAATTGCCACTAGATTCGCGTGAATCGCCCACAAGTGCGCCATTTTTGTCAATAAGATTATCACTTGTAGCTTTTTTAATAATATAGCTTAATGCGTTGTAATCATCTTCTTTTCTTTTTGTCATAATAGATTCATAATATTCCTTTGGATTTGGATAAAAGATTTTCTCAAATATAGGCTTATGTGCGGGAATATTGTAGATAAATTGCGTGATTTGCCTAAAGGTGTTTATATATTCATCTGTTATGCAATCTTCTTGTGCCATTTCAAAATGGATAGGATTTCCCCTCATTCCCTCTTCCTCCATTTCTGTATGTGCTTTTGCGATACGCTCCATACTCTCATCGATACATTTTCGTCTATTTTTTATCATATCAAGCGAGACTTGCTTGATTTTGGGTTTATCTTTAGAATCGATATTTTTCATCACAAGTCTATAATAGCTTGAGTAAAAATTATCTTGCAAGGCAAGAGAAACATTAGAATCTATGTAGCTAAAATCGCCACAAATTGCGCCCTCATCGTCATATTGCGCTTTATCGCAATCAAAGCTAGGTGCGATAAATCTTTGTGCTATCATCTCATCATAATTGAGGGCATTAAGGTTTGTGAGCGCGATACTTGCCATCACAAATAAACTAACTAAAATCTTTAAAAATATTTGCATTTTTTTTTGCTCCCTTTATTTAAATTTTCACTAGATTCGCGTGAATCGTTATGCGAATCACCCACAATCGCGCCGTTTTTGTCTATCAAGTCATCATCATAAAGCGATTGTAACAAATCGCCCCATATCTCATCATAACTATCCATATAACTATTCACATTATTTGGCAATATTTTGGTAAGCATTGCTTTATATTTTCCTGTATTTTTTGGAAAGATTTTTGCAAAAAGTTCTGTGTCATTTTCTAACAAAAATTTTGTTAGATTACGCGCTCCCTCAAAATATGCTATTTCTATTTGCACTTGATTAGCATTTTGTGCGTTATCTGGTGTGCTTGGGTAAGGCTCACTATTAGGGTCAAAGCGATTTGCATAGCGTTGCGCATCATCTTTGGCAGTTTGGGCGATTTGTGGCAATAAATCATCGCGCTTTTTCATTGCTTTTTTGGCGATATTTTTTACACTTGGCTTTTTGTCTTTGGCAATGTAGCGCATTATGAGATTATAATAACTTGTAAAAAAGCTATCTTGATATTGATTATGCTCATTTTGTGTGATATATTGTTTGTTACATAAATACGCTTCTATGGTGTGAAATTTGGCTTTTTGGCAATCAAAACTTTGCCCAGCAGATGAATCAAACTCCGCTACTCGTTGAAAAATAGATTCTCCATATATAGCCCCTATCATCACGCATAAAAGCAATATTTTTGCCATATTTACTTCCTTTTCAATTAGTTGAAATCTTTGAAAATATCATTATTATTTATCCTATTGTAAGCATCTCTCCTATCGGTTAATCCATTTGTTCCACCATTAACGAGAATACTGATGGCTCGTTGAGATTGCGTTAAGTTTATGCTTTGTTTGTTTGTATTATCTATTGCTTGTGTTGTCTTATTGCCATTTGTTTTATCATCTGCTATTTCATAAAGGTATTTTTCTCGCCAAGCTACTATTTTTCCTTTATTTGGATATTTCTTATCGTTCCAAAACCATACTGCACTAAGTAGAGCTACTCTACCATTAGTTATTAGTTCTTTTCTGTGTTCTTCGTTGTTTAAAAAATCTTTTTTATTGTTTGGATTATTAGCATTGTAGAAAGACTGAAACTCCGCATAATTATTCTTGCCCGTCAGTTGTTTGATTCCTCTACCTCTAAAATCCCAGCCATCATCATCGCCTTTATTGCCATTTTTATCGCTATACACATAGTTTGCAATAGCTTTTGCCCTACCAGATTTTAATGTTATCAACTCATCTGCCTTTGCAGTATCATTTTTAAATTTGTCAAAAACTTCTCGCAACCTGTTTGCTGTTGTGTAATTAAATTTTTCCTCCAAACTAAACCCTCTTCCTCCCACCTCCACGCAGCATTGCGCAAAGACATGCTCCAATCTCGCTCGTGAATCCAGATAATAATGCACATACATTGGCTTATCATCTTTGATTCTATTAAGTTCATCGGCAATCTCTTGTAAAATTTGGATTTTGTTTTGCTCACTATCTTTTACCCTATCAAACACTTCTCTTAGCATTGCAAGCGTTATTTGTGGGTGTTTGGCAAGATTATTTTTTGATTTTGCACCACATAAGATAGCGTCATATCCACATCACTTGCCAGACTAGCAAGCCTAATGGGTTGTGCGTTGTTATCATTGCTTTGTGTGTCATTATCAAAATCTGCTATATCCTCATCTAGCTCAAATATATCTTTTGCTTTTGGTTCGCCTTGCAGGATTAGTGGTGAGCCTTTGTCTGTGATGACTTGAGAGATGGCTTGGGCTAGGACTATTTTTTGATTGTCAATTTCTAGCAATATGGAGCAAATCGAATTTGGGATATTTACTAATTTCGTGCAATGGCTAGGCACACCTGCAATATTATTGGTGCAGCCCACAATGGTAGCATTTGCTAAATCGCTTAGGCTTATCATTCCTGCGTCATTACCATTAGAATCTTGCACACACATTGTGTCTTTTGTGGTTGATTGAAGCACTACTTTGCCTTTATGAGCACATTCTATAGAGTCAGATTCTAGCAAGGGATTTAGTGGTGGCATTGTAGATTCCTTACTCACACTCTTTGCAGTATTTTTTGATTATTCGCTCCACTTCGGCTTGATATTCGGGGGACTCATACATTTTTAGACATCTTTTGGTGAAGCCTCCTATCAATGCCAATTCTCGCCGTTTTTCTGGGTATTGTGGAATGTGCGCTTCTTGCTCATCGACATACTTTTTTAATTCCACAAAACCTTCGTCATTAAAATCCAAAATCCTGCATACACTTTTTAGCGACAAATCGTGGTATTGAGGATTTTGCAGTCTATCGAGCAATGAAGGCGAAAAGCAATAAGCAAGCCCATAAGATTTTAAATCTGGTGTGGCGCAGTATATTTTGTTGCAGTGCCCATCGTAATATTGCTTTTTGAATCTATCGCAAATGCTCGCCTCTGCAAAACACATAGTATAGCTTATGCAAGCAACCATTGCGATATGCAAAATCTTGGTATGCCTTTTCATTATAATTTTCCTATGATAATTGCCAAAAGCAAATTTCTTTAACGATAACTTTTTTGTTATTGCTAGCCAAATAATCATCTGCACCATATACCACATCAACAAACTTTTGCCCATCCCATAAAGTAGTATGTCCTACAGCACTGCTAAATCCTTTAATTCTCATAAAAACAATGCCATTTTTGCTACATTTACTAAAATCTTTCATTATAAACCTTTTTAAGAATCTGCTATTTTATTTTATGTTTACATATACCTTTTTGCGCTTTCAAACTTAGTCATTTGTATAGATAAATTTTACCCTGTTTAAAAAGAACATAGCCAAGTTCAGATTCTTTATAATGATAAATTTCAATGTCATCTATATCTATCTTAAAAACAGGGATTCCACACCAATGCATTGTGATTTGCATTTGAATCATTAAAGTTTGGATTCTCATTAGAATCTAAATCTCCAAAGAAACATTCATTATATGACATAGTGGATTCTGTGCCACCTGTGAGTAAAGTAGAATCTAAAAATACATAAATATTATAGTTTTGCAAATCCTCTTTTGTAATGTTCGTAACATTATTAGATTCATCATTTATTGTATTGTTTTTGATAGATTCATAGATTTGACTACGGATTGTATGACAATCTATGATTGCGTTATTATCACAAAATAGATAAACACTATTTTTGCTTACACTAATTGAAATGATAAAATTTTCCACTATAATTCCTAAGAAGCGATAAATACTTTATTTTTACCACCAAAGTATAATCCTTGTATGATTTTGCATTTGCCACCTAAGCATTGCTCTTCCCATATTTGATTAAGGCTTAAATATGTGTTTGAATTGTAGCCGTAAATACCACTTATATTCTCTTGTGTTTCTAGCGGATTATTATCCTTATCTATAAGGATAAAGTTTTGATACTGCTCTATGCAAATCTTATATGCTATATTATTTTTGTCATTGATATAATCACATTGTTTTCTTGTTTTTTCAAAAAATGCTTGGGGTAGAATCTTTATGTAATATTTATCTTTAGACAAAGAGATAATCAAATCAACAATCTTATCTTTTGTGATAGCAGATTCGATATAGTTACTTTTACCCTGTTTTAATACTTCGATTTTATGTATTTTTGCATTGATAATAGAAAAGAAAAAAGAGAGATAGTCTATTTGTTTTTTGTTAAATAAATTAACTATATTGGATATTAAAAAATGTGGAATAAATATCGGCGTTACTATATGATAGATTGTTCTTTGATATTTTTTTTGATTGGTTGTATTGATTCTATCAAGGATAAAAGTTTCTGTATGCGTTTTAATATCTTGGTTAAATTTATTTAAATATTCTATGGTTTGTGTTAAATTTTTATCTTTTATTTCGTTTGCATTAGATTCTAAAAGATAAGAATAAAAGTAGAGGGTTTGGGTAAGGGGGATAATGGAATGTCCACCTGTCATTCCATTATCTGTCATTATAGTATGCAATATTTTATTGTCGGCGTATTGATTGTCCTTATTTAATCCTAGCTTAATGCCTAACTTTGATATAGGAGAGCCTAGATACCATTCATTTTTATATGGATTATTGCTAGATTCGCAGTGATATATAGAATCTTGAATGGATAGTTTGTAATCATGGTTTCTGTGTCCTATGTAATTATCCAATAATTGTTGGTAATATGGGGAAGCAGACTTATTATATGACAACTCTTTTATTCTAATGAAATATGGAATAAATCCATCAATATTACTTGTCATTATGTCCACAACCAAAGCAACGCCATAATATTTATCTAGGTATTTTTCTCTATTGTTAAAACATTCATAAAAAGCATTCTCTAATTTTTGTTGAAATTGCTTGGAATTGATTAAATGTTTATATTGAGTATTTTTTATGTTGTCAAATAAAGATTTTTGCATTTCTAAGTAAAAATATCGCTTTAATCCATTAGGATATTTATCAATATTGACAATGAGCATATAAGGTGGCTTTAAATCCCTTGCGCCCGGTGCATTGTAAGTATAAAGAGCTTTTATGTTGCCTCTATCATTGGCATTGCAAAGACTTAAGACTAATAATTGCGCTAATGCACCACCGAGTGAGTGCCCTGTGATGGTTAAAGATTGCTTTTCTTTTATTTGTGGATACGAATCAACGCAATCTTGGTAAAATTTAAGCATATCTTTATATTGATTTGGTGTATTTTTGCCTAATAATTGCCTATCGCTTATCCATAAGTCTTTACTCCAAAAACCCTCTGTCCCTCTTATTGCAAATATAAACTCTTTGGTAGATTTGTTTTGAAATAATGTAGCAGAGAATCCTGAATCTGTATTTGGGCAGTGCTTGAGTAAATCATAGCGTTCAAAAAATCGTTTAGCTTGAGTAGGGGTGAAATCACCTTCAAGTTCGTGCGTATTAAAGAAAGTGCTATCGTCTGTTTTGTATCCATTATAATCCATATTCAATATATCAGTTAGAGTTATTATTGGAGTGTCTTTTCTATTAAATTTTTTCACAGCTTTTTCTTCAAATTTTTTACCCTTCAAATGAAAATACCCATAACTAGCCCAAGCAAGTTCTGCATTGTCTCTTAATCTTTCAATTCGTTCTTTATTTGTCATTATTGCACTCATTTATTCAATACTTCCTTGCAATACAACGAACGCTCACGCCATTCCAAGTTATACGAAGCATAACTTTCTCTATCCAAATAGTAGGCAAATGTTTTATAGTCTGGGACAATCTCTGCGTTGCTGATATTATTTCTATTGATTATTGAATCTTTTGTATAAAATATGACAAACGCTTTTGTGCGATAGTTTATAACAATCCAATCAAGGTCTGTTCTATATTCAGCTATTTTTTGTAATTTAAACAGATTTTTGTTTAATAAATCATAGTTAATTGTATTTAAACTCAGCCCATAATACGCCAACATTTTATTATATTTTTCCTCATTATTTGGTAATTCATTCAGCTTACATAATTTCTTAATCTCCCAATAGCTAGGCTGTAATGGGAAAAGTATGTAATATGGTATTATGCCAGAAAAATAACCAGCCATTAGCAATATTACAACTATAAAACATACGAAAAATTTAAACATAATTTATCCTTTGCCTCTTTTGCCTCTTTAACACTTTGTGCAACATTTTCGTCCAACTTATTACCGACCAGATGAAAATATCCATAACTTGCCCAAGCAAGTTCTGCGCAATCTTTTAGGTTATTTATAATCTGCATATTTGACATTACCTATCCTTTAAAAAATAATCACAATCTAATTTGGTTGTCGGCATTCTAAAATCTCCACTTCCCTCATTAAATTCTATGTCATTAACGCTCCAAGTCTGCCATTGTGGTTTCATAGATATTCTAGTAATGTGTTGTTTGCCTTGTGGCTTATCACTATTAAATTCTATCTCTGTTATCGTATCTATTCGAGTGCTAATATGATCATCATACAAAATCGCTAATGACGGATATATGTATCTATTTTCACCATATTTTATTTTTTTAGTTGCTCCCTTTTGCTGATACCAGTTTAATGTTGTGGTTTCTTGAAATTTATCATAATCTAATGTATCTAAATCAATGCCATACAAATTTAATATTTTGTTATATTTTTCCTCCCCATTTGGCAAATTATTTATTTTACACAATCTCTTAAACTCCCAATGGCTAGGTTGTAACGCATAAGGCGTATAATATAGTGGGATTCCTATGAGATAGATTATCCACGCAATAAGCAAGGTTAAAATAATCTTTTTAGGTTTTAGGTATTTTTTGATTTGCATTTACTCTACCTCTTTAAACTAGATTTTAATTTCATAAAAAGATTTAGATTCTAACCTAATATTACTTAACAAACCATTAAAGCAAAACTCTTGCCTATGTTTGAAGTGAGTTTGACTTGTCCTCCGTGAGCGCATTTTAGCTCATCACATTCTAGTATAGGACATAGCAATGCTGTGCTATTTGAATCTCTATATGTTTGTCTAAAAAACTTAAATTCCTTATCGAGTATTTCATTATTGTTTGTTTCCACCCATTGATTTTTATGTTTATCGCTATTTTCATATTGCTGTGTAATTTTTTCTATAAGTTCTATCTGTGTAGGAAAACTATGTTTTTGCAAGTCAGTTTCTAATGCGCATTCTATTTTGGCATTTCCGCTTAATTGCCCTTCAAAATAGACACCTATGCTATGGTATTTTAAGTATAGTTTCATACTAATCCTTTTAATAAGATTCGAGCGGATAAATAAAATCGGGACGCCCCAAACTAATATCATCATTACTTATAAAAATATCTTTTTTATCGCCTATGGCGTGTTTTTGGTTTAAAATCTTATCCATAAAATCATTAAGGCTATACGCTTGGCTTTCTTTTGACATTGTTTTTTCAAATCTAGCCAAAAATTCACTGCCTTTGCTTAATGGCATAATCTCCCGCCAATTTGTATCATAAATATATGCCGCAATGGATTGATAAACCACAAAATTAGGGTTTTTTAGTCGTAGCAACTCTTCATTTATTGCATCGTCCAAATTTGCTGTTTTCTTGCCATTGCGCAAAAAATAATCAACATATACAGTTCGCCTAACTTCATAAATATTTTCACTAATTTTTGCATAATGAGCTTGAACTAAATATTTGTGCTTATTATTTTTTATTACCTCCTTTATTCCCATTTTTTCCTTTTGCGTCAATGCTCTAGCATACGCTACCTTACCTAGATTTTCTTTACAAAGTCGCTCATATTTTTTGTATTCTTTGTCGTATTTTTTGGGGATAAACGCACGATATGAAGTAGGATAATAAATTGAATAACCACACGCTATGTATGCAATAAAAACTCCGATAAATCCAAATGATAAATACCACATTTTCACGCTTTTTTCCTTAAAATCTAGTTTAAAATTTCATAAAAAGATTTAGATTCTAACCTAATATTACTTAACAATCCATTAAGCAAGGGCTTTTTGCCTATGTTTGAAGTGAGTTTGACTTGCCCTCCGTGAGTGCATTTTAGCTCATCACATTCTAGTATAGGACAAAGAAATGCTGTGCTAATGCTAGGCGTGCTAGATTGTATCTGTGCTTTGTCTTTATTGTTTTGCTCATTTTGTTGAATCGCTTTAGATTCTTTGCTTTTGCATTTTAGTTTGATATTTAGGCTAGAATCTAAAATTGAGTAATTTAAGATTGTAAGTTTATGATTGTTTAGAAATACTTGGAGGGTTTGATTTGTAGGATAGATTTTGGTTTTGTTGTTTGTTTGGGTGGAATTGTTTGAATCTAACGAATCTAAATTATTGTTTTGGTTGCTTGAATCTGCATTTAAGTTGTCTTGAGCCAAAAAAAAAAAAAAAACGGCACAAAAATGGGCGAAAAATGAGGGGTTTTTTGATGAAACATTATGTGGAAAATATGGTGGATTTTTGGTGGGAAAGTGAAAAGGAATGTGGAAAATGTGGTAGGAATATTTTTTGTATTGTTAGAAAATCTGCAAGTGCGTTTTATGGAAATCTGTTGTGTTTTTATCATTGGGTAAATTTGCATTGCTATCATTGCGAGCGATTAGATTTTTGCATTTTTGCAGAATCTAATGCGTGGCAATCTATTTTGTTTTTACTGCATTGTAGATTGCCACCTATGTTTTTGTCGTGGATTGCCACGCTCGTTTCGCTCGCTCGCAATGACGGAATGTTTGTTGTATGACAAGACACCCACCTCCTAGCCCCCTCCGCAAGGGAGGGGGGACAAGAAGAGCACGAATCCACAATGGAGTGGAAAATCCTGCCATTGTGAGAATTTGCATTGCCGTCATTGCGAGCGGATTTGTCAAAATCCGCGTGGCAATCTATTTTGCCTATATTGTAGTGTGGATTGCCACGCTCACTGCGTTCGCTCGCAATGACGATGGATTCTTTGTCGGATTGCCACGCCGTGCAAGCACGGCTCGCAATGATGGATTATAAAAGTTGTAAAAATTTGTAAAATCTAGGCAATTTATTTTTATGTTTTTGATTATAGATTTTGTTTGCGCAACTGCGACTACTCGCGTTTGTGCGCTAAAATCGCTACTTTGTAGTTGCATTTTTGTGCCACGCTTGATGCAAAAATGCTATTCTATCAACGACTATGCAATGCTATCAATGACTATGCAATTCTCTCAACGACTAAACAACACTATCAATGACTAAATAACGCTATCAATGACGATGCAACACTATCAATACCTAAACAACGCGCGATTTAAAAAATGTCTATTGCAATAACAAAAATTTATGTGCTTTTTCTTTTGGGTATGGCAGGATTTCATAGATTTGCTTTCCTACTTGGACTTTTTGGGGCTGTGGATTTTGGGTTTGTGCTAAATTAAATTGAGCTTGCGCTAAATCAGTTTTAGTTTGCGCCAAGCAAGATTCTGCTCGCTTCAAATAAGATTCCCTTTTTTCCAAACTAGATTCTATATTTTTTTGAGATTTTCGCGCTAGCTCTAAATCCACTTCTTGTGGTTGTATGCTTTTCTCATAGGATTTTGCGCATTTTGCATAGCCTAGCGTTATGCGTGCAGCCAAAATTTTATCCTCTTTGCTAGCGTCTTTTTCGACTAGCCCTAGCGGTCCTATTGATTCTAGCAAGATGATTTTTTCCATAGCGGGATTTGGCATATCTAGCTTAGCGTTTTCGCTTTCATTCCGCCCGATGATTGCCCTTGCACCATTTGGTAGCACCATATATCGCCCGATTTTGACTATGGTGCTATCTTGGAGTCCCATTTTTCGATGATTGCTTAAATCTTTTAGCTTTTTTGCGACACTTACATCGGTTAGCAGACAGCCTCCGCCCGGATTTTCATAATACTTCCACCCCCATTTTTGCACCATTTCTAGTTGGCGTGTGCGCCCTCTGCCGCTTATATCTAGCAGTTTTTCTCTATCTATCCAGCCTGCTTTTTCGGGGAAGCTAGGTGGTAGTAACTTTGCGCTCATCGGTCGCAAAAGTAGCTCATCTAGGTTTTGTGGTTTATTTTTATCACCCCCACTTCTATCCAAAATCTTATCAAATATCGCTTTTTTGCCCACTTCCCTCACAAGACTTCGCACTTGGTCTAATGCCTCTTTGCGTTGGGATTTGGGACGCTGTCCTAGCACCTCGCCACTCACCACAAAGCTAGCCCCAAATTTTTCTAGCAAATAAAACGCATTTGCAAACATATTTGCGTGGCAATCTATGCAGGGGTTGAAATACTTGCCATAGCCGTATTTGGGGGCAAAAAGGATTTCATTAAAAAACTGCTCTCTTATATCCACCACTTCTAGCCTAGCCCCTGCTTGCGCGCTTGCGTTGCGGAGGTATTCTCTTTTGTCTTTGTTGCTCCCAAAGCCTATGTTAAAATGCAGGGCTATGACTTCTATGCCCTGCATTGTGAGAAGTTTCATAGAGATTAGGCTATCACAGCCCCCGCTAAAAAGTGCTAATGCTCGCATTTTTGTCCTTTATTTTAAGATTTTATCGTTGCTAGATTTTATGTCGCAAGATAGATTTTTTGCAAAATTTTGCCAAAATCTGCCACATTTTCCTACGCTTTTTTGCGCAAAATCTTTTCACGCATTTCACGCAAGCATTTTACAAAAACATTTTTACAAAAACATTTTACGCAAAAAAGCAAAATCTAACATAAAAAAGATTTTATATGGTTTGCAATTCGCCTTTGTTTAGTCTTGCTAGCTTGGCTCGCAAACGCATTATGAGGGCTATATCTGTGGCAAGTTTTAGCTCCCTCTCCAAATGTCGTTTGATAAAATATTTTAGCTCTTCTTCAAACCCCTTGCCATCATCATCACTTCGCAAAGGCAATGGGTCAAGCGCGATTCCCAAAAGCTGTGGGTGTTTTTTGTCCTCTTTGCAAAGTGCCTCAAACGCCCCGCGATAATCCATAAAAATCCTAGAATCTATAAAATCTAACGCCCGATTTAACAACGCCTCATTTTCTAGCATATAGCGCAGGATTAGTCGCTCTAGCCTATCGCCACTAGATTCTAGCGGTGCAGAATCCGCATTATTTTTTGACGCGTTTTTGTCGGCTTGAAGTTTGATTAGGCTAGATTTGTCGTATTTGGTATTGATAAGTCGTTGCGGGATATGCAACAAATCCGCCAAAAATCCTACATATTCTTCTTGCATAAGCGGGCTTAGAGAGTGCAAAAACTCGCTAGATTCTTTCAATGCGTCCTCTTTTTGCAAAGGATTTTTGCCTATGTCGTATTTGCCAACTATGTGATAGAAACAAAACTCAATAAATGGCGTAGATTTTGCAAAAATAGATTCTAGCTCGCCCTCCCTACCTTGAGCTACCATATCAGCGGGGTCTGCGCCATTTGGGAAAATCACTACCCCGCCTTTTTTGCTAAGCGGGGCTAGCAGTTTTGAGGCTTTAAAAGCCGCGTTTATCCCCGCGCTATCGCCATCAAATCCTAGCAAAATCTCTGGCGCGCCTTTATCTAGCAGTGGGATATGCTCTTTTGTCAAAGCCGTGCCAAGCGTGGCTACCGCGTTTATAAAGCCTGCTTTGTGTAGCATTATCGTGTCTAAATACCCCTCTACGATTATGACTTGTTTGCGTTTATATATCGCGCTTCGTGCCAAATGATAGCCGTATAAAATCTTTGATTTATTGAAAATCACGCTTTGAGGGGAGTTGATATATTTGCCCATTTTGCCCTCTTTTACGGCTTCATCATTTAGCGTGCGTCCGCCAAATCCTATGATTTTGCCATTTGGAGAATGTATAGGAAATATCACTCTCTCGCTAAATCGCGCATACATTCGCTCATTTACCCCAAATCTAGCATTTGTGGAAAATCCCGCTTTTGCCTCGCTTTGGCTATTTGTGCGGGCATTTTTGTAGCTATTTGATTCTTGCGTCTTGCCTAGCACGCCATATTCTAGCAACTCTTTAAAATCTAGTCCATTTGCGTTTATGTAGGCTAGATTTTGCGCGCTTGTGGGGCAGTAGCCTAGCTTAAAAGTATTGATTAGATTTTCATTGATTCCGCGCTTTTGTAAGTAGTCTAGGTGAAATGTTGATTTTGCTAGATTTTGGGAGTAAAATTGCGCCATTTTTTCTAGCACATCGGTTTTTTTTACCTCGTTTTTTTTGTCGTATTCTAGGGTAAATCCACACATTTCAGCGATTTTTTCTATCGCTTCTTTATAGTTTAGCTTCTCATATTCCATTACGAAAGTTATCGCATCGCCACCTTTGCCACACGCCCCATAGCAAAAATACAGCCCCTTTTGTGGCGAGACTTTAAAGCTAGGGGTTTTTTCGCTATGAAACGGACACAACGCCTTAAACCCACTGCCATCGGGCATTAGCTCGATATAGCTACCAATGATTTCGACAATATCTATGTAGGTTTTTAGATTTTGTATGCTTGCTTGAGAAATCATTTATGTCCTTAAATGTTGTTTGCATTGATTTTAGATTTTGTGATTTTAGCGCAAGAATGTTTGATAAATGATAATATCGTTTGATTTGAAGCATTCCTTAAGCGTTCGTTGCAGTTGTGTCTTTGTGGATTTTGTTTTGTAGATTTTTATAAAAAGTAGATTTTGGGTTTTGGTGGATTTTGTTTTGCAAAGAATTAAAAAGAATCAAAAAAAAGAATAAAAAATGTAGATTTTGCATTTGCAATATTAAAAATGTTAAAAAGGCTATATTTTGCCAAAGATTTTTCTCACTACAAAATCTAAAAAACCCCCTCCAAAATCCTACTTCAAATCCTAACAAACCCCCCAAATTTCGACAAAAGAAAAACACTTCCCCCACAAAAACCCTCTAAAATCCCCCAAAACCCCCTCCCAAATATTTCTCACAAAATATCCCCCCAAAATTTTGATAAAAAAAACAATCCCCTCCAAAAATCCCCCCAAAAAAAGCCAAATCCTAGAATCTAAATCCGTATTTCAACGCCACAGAATGTGCCTTTCCGCTGTTGTAAAATACACCATTATATCCCAAAGTTAGCTCGTGGTCTTTGTTGATAGCAAAGATAGCGTTTGCATCGACATTTCCATAGATTTTGGGGAGGTTGATTCTAGCGATATTTTCATCTAGCCCGCCAAGTGTGAAGCTCGCATAAGGCGTATGCAAGATATTGTATTTCACGCCTGCATTTAAGCTAGTTTTAAAGATTTTATGCCAGCTATGATACCATTTCGCGCCAGCTCCCACTTGTGGCAGTTGCCAATTATGCTCGACATATTTTTCAGTATTTGCCGTTTTTAGCGCAAATCCATCTAAATGCAAGACATCATAGCTTAGCCCCACTTCAGGTGCTAGATAGCTCTCTTTAGATTTAAATAGCAATGCAGCCCCTATCTTTGCCTCTGCACCGATAGTGTAGCTAAGTAGTTTAGCTTTTGCATTGACATTAGTTGCAGAGATGGTTAGCTCAGGTAGCTCAACATTTGCGCGGATATTTGCTTTGACAAATGGTTGGAAAGTCTCTCCATTGCCAAATTTGCTAAGCACATTTAGCCCGATATTTATCGCATTTGTGTTTAGAGCTGCGCTAGAGCTAGCCACACCAGCTTGGTTAAAATCTAAGTTTGCTTTAGCATACTCATAGCCTAGATATAGGCTTGCTAGAGAGCCACCTGTGGCGTATTGGAATCCTAGCAAAGCACCGCCTGCGACTTCGCTTTGATTTGCCGCACTCAAATTAGCATTGCCCAAAGTCGCATAAGGTAGCACAAATCCACGCCATTTTTTGCTTGCTTTGTCATCTTTTGCTTCCTCATCATTTACGACAGAGAAGTAGTTGTGATTGACTAGAGAGTCTAGCAAACCTTGCGTGATAAGCGTTTTGCGCACAGAATTTAGGGCTAGATTTTGCAACACTTGCGCACCATAGCTATTTACCACATCACCGCTAAGCCCAAATCCATTTGTCGTAGCATTTAGCTTTAGCCCTTGCGTGGTTTTGATACTGCTTGCTGATACTGCGATTGGTAGGCTTTCTTTGGTTGTTTGTTTTTCAAATGCGGCAGATGCTCCCGTAGAATCCACTCCCTTAAACACCTTGCCAAAGCTATACACTTCGTTTGATTTGACATTATCGCCTACATTCACCGTGATAGCTCCATTTGCCACGCTAGCAGTTTGCACATCTATGTCTTTATTAGCATAGATATGCGCATTTTTGTCATTGCTAGCGTCCCATTGTGCCGCAGTGCCATCGATAGTTAGATTCCACGCTTGTAGATTTAGGTTTGTGATTGTTCCGTTTAGGTGGGCTTTTGTCGCTTCGTTGTAGCCGATATTGCCGTTGTTTAGCGTTAGGTTTGTTATCGTGCCAGTCGTGCCGTTATCCAAAGCATTGATTTTTGCATTTGCACCTATGGTAGTGATTGCCCCACCTGTGTTATTTAGCACATTGATAGTCCCACCGCTTATATCTGTTATGCTATTTTTGCTTGCATTTACCACTTCAGCGATATTACCACCTGTGATTTTGCCTATGCTTCCTTTGTTGTCTAGCTTGGCGATATTTCCGCCAGAGATTTCATTGATTTTGGCAGTATTGGCATCTTTACCAGCATTGATAAGTTCTGCGATATTTCCACCGCTGATTATGCCAATGGTAGAATGTTGCGATTTAGCATCATTTGCTACACCATTTGTGATTTTGGTAAATGTCCCGCCTGAAATCTCGCCGATGTTGGCTAGCTTAGTTGCCTCACCCTCATTTTTTAGCTCATTATAAAATCTACCACCTGAAATCTTGCCTATGCTAGCGTTATTGGTAAGCCCACCGCTTTCAGCCACAGGTGCAGCATTGCTAGGATTGCTTCCAGCCGTGCCAAACACACCACCAGAAATGCTATCAATGCTAGAGAGCGCAGTATTTGTTAGCGTAGTGATTTCCCCACCAGAGATAGAATCAACCTTAGCGATTTTTACATCTTGTGGTTGTTGTGCGTTTTCTCCATTTGTAAATGTAGTGATTTTGCCTCCAGCGATAGAGATGATTCTAGCAGCATTTGTAGCATCACCTTTATTGTTTAGCGTAGCGATTTCGCCACCTTGTATCGTGCCGATTATGCCTTTGTTGTCTAGCGTGGTAGTGATTTTGCCTCCGCTTATAGATTCTATGCTAGCGTCCTTGCTATTTGTTACCGTGCCGACATTTGCTAGATTTGAGATATTTGAGATATTTGCGTAGGCATTATTTGTTAGCGCGGTGATTTCTCCGCCAGAGATATTGCCGATATTTCCGCTATTATCTAGCTTTGCTAGTGCGGCATTTCCTAGCCCTGTGATATTTGCGATACTAGCACCCGCGCTATTTGCTATCCCTTCAGCTGCAAAGCTTCCGCTAGCAATAGTGCCGATTTGCCCGCTATTTGTTAGCTTCGCGCTAAAAGTCGCACCATTGATATTGCTTACTACGCCTTTGTTATCAAACGCATTTGTGATGGTCGCTTTTCCAAGATTATCGATACTTGCGTTAGCTTCATTTGTTAGCGTGGTGATTGTCCCTGCGCTAATGTTGCTGATTTTGCCACCTGCGTTGTTATTTAGCGCGGCGATTGTATCTTTGCTAGCCACATTTAGCTCGACATTTGAGATAGTCCCTGCGTTGTTGATAGTCCCATTTGCTGCGATACCATTTATCGTGCCGATAGAGCCTTTGTTATCAAGTGCTTTTGTGAATGTCCCATCAGTGATTTGGCTAATGCTACCTGTGTTGCTAAGCCCTTCGCTAAATGTCCCACCGCCTAGATTTTGTATCGCACCAGAATTTATATACGCACCAGCTGTTGCCGCATTATCCGTAAATGTCCCACCGCTTATTGTATCGATATTTCCAGCATTTGTGCCTTTGATAATTGCGTTTGTGCTGATTTCCCCGATATTGCGGTTATTAGCCCCTGTGAATGTGCCTCCGCTTATTTTAGAGATTGTGCCGTTGTTATCAAGCGTTAGTGTGCCACCTTTTAGCTCACCTATCGTGCCTGTGTTGCTACCTTTGGATATTGTCCCATCGGTAATCGTGCCGATATTTCCGCTATTATCAAGGTTTGTAAATGTGCCTTTTTTGATTTCGGTTATGGTGTTAGAGTTGGTTACATTTGTAAATGTGCCATCTTCTATGCTAGCAATCGTTCCGCGATTTTGCACATCTTTGTAGGTTTTGCCTGCTCCGCCTAGTGCGTTTATCTCGCCAGAATTATTTAGCACGCCAGCTACGCCACCGCTTATCGTAGTGATTTTGCCAGAATTTGCCACATCTTTTGTCAAATCTGCTGAAATCGTGGTGATACTCCCAGAATTGCTAAGATTCCCTGTATCTGCGCTAATGGTGGTAATGCTCCCAGCATTTGACACGCCGTTTGAAAATGTCCCACCGCTAATGGTAGCAATCGTGCCACCTGCGTTGTTTTGTAGCGTGTTTTTAAATGTCCCGCTACCTGAAATCGTAGTGATAGTCCCGCTATTTGACACATTGCCATCTAGCGTGCCTCCAGCGATAGCTTCTATCGTGCCAGAGTTTTGGATATTGCCATTTAGCGTGCCAGAAGTGATTTTGAGAGTAGCACCTTTTTGGTTGTCGATATTTGCGTTTATGGTAGCAGTCCCGTTTATATCAGCGATAGAACCACCATTATTGTTGGTGATACTACCATTTATCGTGCCTCCGCTGATTTTGGTAATCGTGCCAGTGTTTGCAATCCCTGTGCTTGTATCGCCAGCTGTGCCGATAACGGTGTTGGCTTTTATATCAGTGATTGTGCCAGCATTGCTTAGCGTGCCTGTGATTTTGGTAACATTGCTAGCGTCTGCGCCTGAAATCTCGCTAACGGTTACGCCAGAATCTACTTTGACATTTACGCCCTCGCCACTTTTTATCGCATCGGCATCTTGAGCAGTGTAGTTTTGGTTTTTGCCATCATCGCTTAGATTCACATCTACGCTTAAAGCCATATTTGGCAACAATGCAGCGGCTACGACCACAGAGCAGGCGATTTTGGGTAGCGTGCTACCGACTTTTAGAGTATTGGGCAGTGAAGTAGCGCAACTAGCCCCGTGCGCATTATGAGAATGTCTCATAGTGTCTCCTTGTGGAATTAGATTTTGATAAGGCAGGTATGCAAAAACACAAACGCCATATTTGCTAGCCTAGCTTAAAAAAAGCTAAGAAAAGAAAATGGCGCAGTGATGAATCTATGTCGTAGTGAAAATGCTTTTGGCTATTTTGGCTTTTTGGCTCTTTTGTCTAACTTTTTTAGCCTTTTTATTTAGCTTTGGGGCAAATCTCACTTTTGAGAAGATTTTGTGTTTGCAGGTCGCATTAGACAAAAAAAAAAAAAAACAAATTGCAAATCAAAAAGAAACAAAAAGTAAGCAAAAAAATAATGAAAAATAAATGATAAATAAGAATAAAAACTAATAAATATCAGTGGTTTTTTGCGTTTTTTTGAATGTGGGTAGGGGGTGGATTTTAGGTGGATTTTGTAATATTTAGATAAAAATATGCGCATTATGTGAAAAGTTTAGATTTTGCCAATCCAAAAAAAAAAAAAAACGAAAAATCGTGGTGAAAAATGGCTAAAAATTTACAAAAATTTGACAAAAATTTTACAAAAAATCTTTTGTCAAAAATTGTGAAAAAAATTGCGAAAAAATATTGACATTGTTTTTTTTTTTTTTGGATTTTGGATTTTGGGTTTTTGGATTTTTGCTTTTTTATATTTTTGTGATTCTGCTTTTTTTACTTTTTTAGATTTTAGATTTTTTTGTTTTCTTGGATTTTGCATTTTTTAGATTTTAGATTTTTTTTGATTTTACTTTATTTAGATTTTTAGATTTTGTTGATTTTTTTACATTGTTTAATGATTTTATGATTTTGCATTATTTGTTTGTGTTTTGTTTTTATGTTGTTTTTGGCATTTAGGAATGTCTTTTGCTTTTTGTTTATATAAATCTTTGTTTAGAGAATTTTATAAAATCTAAAAATCTAAAATCTTGCCAAAATCTACGCCAAATATTTCTAGCAAGCGTTAAGGATTTTGGCATAGATTTTGGCATATCAAAAAGCGGAGAATCTCGTGCGACTCTACACAGCAAATACTAAAAAAACCAAAAACTACACTTCAAAACGCGCTATGACATACATTATAATAAATAGCATTGTGTTTTGCGGTGCTTTTTATGTATGGCGATTTGTTTTTGGCGGATTGTCGCGTTTGGAAAAAAATATATTGTTGTGTTTGAAAAAAATTATGGGGATTGCAGGGGTTTTGGCGTTGTTTGGGCTGTTTGCGTTTATGTTTAGCGGTTGTTCGGGCAATTTCGTGCAAATGCAGTATTCATCAGCCAAAGAGCATAATTATCTTTTTAATCAAAACGCACCTACGATTATCGCGTATAAAAAAGGCGATTTGCTAGCGGCTTCTTATGTGCCTTTTGTGATGGAATCTCTAGCCAAAATGGGATTTACCGCGCTATATACGCAAGAACAACTCCCGCGCAAAAAAGCTAGAAATATCGTATTTATAAGCCTTGCTAAGCTTACCACCACCACGCCTACTTCAAGCGTGTCTTATATGCCCTCAAAAATGATAGACCAATCCTCTTGTATAAATTATGATGGAATCTATTATTGTAGAGAAGAGACTTATCCTATCATCACGGATTATACCACTAGCTTAGAGGTTAGCTCGGGGTATCATTTTGTGATGGATTGGTATGATTTGCCGACAAAAAAGCGGATTTTCTATATAGATGGAAGTATTGAGGATAGTCCGTGCATATTTGAGGGGATTTACAAAGATTTGATTTATCAGACGATTTCGCGTATGGATATTTCGCGAGGCGAGCTATATAGCTATCCTACTACGCTGTCGTATTATGACGCGAGCTGTCTGCTAGCACAGACAAAAAAGCTAGGCGTCAAGCGATAGAATCGATACAAAATCAACATAAAATCAACGCGGTAGGATTTTGGCTGGGCAACTTTGTGGCTGGTAGAGTTTTTGGCTGGGCGGAATCTAGCGCGGAATTTTTGGCTGGATAAAGTTTTGATTGAGCGGGATTTGTGGCTGGGCAAAAATTTTTATTGGGCGAAAATTTGCAAATCATTTAAATGTCATTTATTTTTTGCGTATTTTTCGCACATTTTTCACACATTTTGCCCATTTTGGAATCAATTTTGCAATAAAAGTGCAAAAGTTTTGCATAAATTAAGACTTTGTAAAGCCAAAGTTAGCTACAATGCCAAACATTTTCAAAAATAAGAGGTTACAATGCTAAACAGAAAGCTACTAGAGGAATTTGATGACAATCAAGAGTTTGCAAGATTGCTTGAGGAGAGTGAAAGAAACGAGGAAAAAGGACAAATCAAAATCGGCAAGGTCATAGCCGTGCGCGAAGATGGTGTTCTTGTCGATGTGGGCGAAAAAGTGGAGGGATTTTTGGGGCTTAGTGAAATCGCTGATAAGTCTGGCAAGATTAGCGTAAAAGTAGGCGACGATATAGAGGTTTTTGTCTCTTCTAGCAGGGGAGAGCGACCAAATATCTCACACAAAAAAGCTAGCAAGATTAGCAAAGTCCAAGCAAAAATCAAAGAGTTGGGAGACAACTTCAAAGATTTCGTAGTGGAAGGCAAAATCATCAGCAAAAATAAAGGTGGTTTTGTCATAGAATCTGATGGCGTAGAATACTTTATGCCAAGACACGCAGCCGCTTTTAGAGATGCTTCAAAAGTCGTGGGGCAAAAGGTGCGAGCGTGCGTAATCGATGTCCGTCCCAATGAAAATAGTATCATTGTTTCGCGCAAAAGATTTTTTGAAATCGATGATATAAAACAAGCAGAGGGGCTAGACAAGCTAAAAGACAAAGACAAAATCTATGAAGGGATTGTCCGCTCTATCACTAGCTTTGGTATGTTTGTAGAAGTGGAGGGGGTAAAAGGGCTAGTGCATTACACAGAGATAAGCCACAGAGGACCTGTAAATCCTGCCAAAATCTACAAAGAGGGCGATAAAGTCTCTGTCAAAATAATCCAACTTGATGAGGACAAAAAGCGACTATCTTTTTCTATCAAAGCCACGAGTCAAGACCCTTGGCAAGAAGTGCAAAAAGAATTGCAAAAAGGATATGCGATAAAAGTCGTTGTTACAAATATCGAGCCTTATGGCGCGTTTGTGGATATTGGCAATGATGTCGAGGGCTTTTTGCATATCTCTGAAGTCTCTTGGGACAAAGAGATAAAACACCCCGCAGACTACCTAAAAGTCGGGCAAGAAATCGATGTCGAAATCATCGAAATCGATACTAAAACCCGCCGACTACGCGTCTCTCTCAAAAACTTACTACCAAAACCATTTGCAAACTTTGCAAAAACTCACAAAATAAATGACACTATCAAAGGCAAAGTTGCCACGATTACGGATTTTGGTGCGTTTATAAGGCTAGGGGAAATCGATGGGCTTTTGCATAATGAGGATTTTTCTTGGCAAAAAGGCTTAAAATGCAAAGAACATCTAAAAGTAGGCGATGAAATAGAAGTCTGCATAGTCAAAATCGACACTGAAAACGAGCGCGTAACGCTTAGCAAAAAGGCATTAGAAGAATCCCCCGCGCAAAATTTTGCAAAATCGCACAAAATCGATGAGATTTTAAAAGGCAAAATCATTGACATTAAGGATTTTGGAGTGTTTATCAAAGTCGATGATATGGACGCGCTAATCAAAAATGAGGACTTATATCCGCTAAAAAAAGAAGAGCTAAAAGTAGGCGATGAAATAGAAGGCGTGCTTTTATCTATCGACAAAAACACAGGCAGAATCCGCGTCTCTGTAAAAAGACTAGATAAACAAAAACAAAAAGATGAGCTAAAAGCATTTAACGCTAGTAGCTCAAATGATGACAAAATGACGCTAGGGGACAAACTAAAAAACAAAATAGGCACGCAAGAATAACATCTAAAATCTTAAAGCGTAAGATTCGTATTTGTGCTTGAATTTTAGATTTTATGAAAATCTTTGAAGCGTGTTTTTTGCGTTTAGTATTTTTTTAGTGTTTTTTTGTATTTTTAAAATAGCGCAATCATAAAAAATCTAAAGGGGAGAACAATGAAAGGTAGATATATCTTAGGTGGGATTGCTGTGGTGGGGGCTATCATAGGTGGCTCTCTAGCGTGGCTATCCAACTACAAAGATACTCTAGCAAAAAATGGCATTGTGATAAAATTTTTCAACGAAGCACCGATTGCAAAATCCCCTGAAGATACTTCTGAGCATTGGTTTGATAATGCAAAAAATTTTAGAAAATCTTATACATATCCTGCGCAAGAATTTGAAGTGTTTGTGGATTTTATCAACCCTGAAATCCCCCCCGTGCCTCAAAAACTACTCATAACCGCGATAAATCCATACTATCTAGCCTGCCTAAATGAAGTGCTAAAAGCGCAAAATATTCACTTTGCATACAGCAAAAATCACAACTCCACAGACATCATAATCTACCTCCCAAAAGAGCACAAAAAAGCAACAAGCCTTATGCAAGAATTGCGCTATTATGAGATTCCATTTACTTATCAATAGCGCATAAACTCTAAAATCTATCCAAACCAAAATCCACAAAAAAGCAAAATCAAAATCCAAAAAATCCAAAAGGAGATTTTCCAAATGTCAAACAAATACAAAATCGCCGTATGCGACCATATCCACGAAAAAGGCTTGCAACTGCTATCAAGCCAAAGCGACATAGAAATGCTAAATCTAGCGCATTTGCCAAAAGATGAGCTACTAAAAAATCTTAGCGAAGCGGAAGTGGCTATCACTAGAAGCTCCACAGGCGTTGGCGAAGCGTTTTTAAGCAATGTGCCAAACCTCAAAGCCATCGTGCGCGCAGGCGTGGGCGTGGATAATGTCGATATAGAAGCCTGCTCATATAAAGGCATAGTGGTGATGAATGTCCCCACAGCAAACACAATCGCAGCCGTAGAGCTCACAATGACGCATATCCTAAGCGCGATTCGCAATTTCCCAAGCGCAAATCATCAGCTAAAAATAGAGCGCAAATGGAAGCGCGAGGATTGGTATGGCACGGAGCTAAAAGGCAAAAAAGTGGGAATCATAGGATTTGGCAATATCGGCTCAAGAGTGGGTATCCGCACAAAATCCTTTGAAGCAGAAGTGATTGCCTATGACCCCTATATCTTGCCATCAAAAGCCACAGATTTGGGAATCAAATACACAAAAGATTTTGATGAGATTTTATCTTGCGACATCATCACTATCCACACGCCCAAAAACGCCGAGACCAAAAATATGATAACCGCCAAAGAAATCGCCAAAATGAAAGATGGCGTGGTGCTGATAAACTGCGCTAGAGGCGGGCTATATAACGAAGATGATTTATACGCGGGGTGTGAGAGTGGCAAAATCCGCTGGGCTAGCATAGATGTGTTTGACAAAGAGCCCGGGACTTCGTGCAAGTTGCTTGATTTGCCAAATGTGTATGTAACGCCACATATCGGCGCAAACACCCTAGAATCCCAAGAGCAAATCGCTATCCAAGCAGCCCAAGCCGCTATGCAAGCAGCAAGAGGCGCAGCATATCCAAACGCGCTAAACCTCCCCACAAAGGGTGGAAATGTCCCTGATTTTGCTTCCTGCTATGCCGAGCTAATGCAAAAAATGGGATTTTTGATAGCCCAAATCGACAAAGGCGCAATCACTTCGCTAAAAATCACTACTCAAGGCGAGATTAGCAACCATATTGACGCGCTAGAGACTTACGCGATAGTCGGCGCGCTAAAACCCTCACTTGATAACAAAATCAACTATGTAAATGCCCCCTTTATCGCTAAAGAGCGAGGCATAGAAATCCTAAAATCCACAAAAGAAGCCTCCACTTCTTACAAAAACCTTATCACGCTCACAGCTAGCACAAGCAAGGGTAGTCTAAGTGTGAGCGGGACGGTGTTTGAGGATAAAATCGTCCGCCTTAGTGAGATTGATGGGTTTGAGATTTTATTTGAGCCAAAGGGGCGAATGCTGTTTTTTAAAAATACCGATGTCCCCGGTGTAGTGGGAAGCGTAGGACAAATACTTGGCAATCACAAAATCAATATCGGGGATTTTCGTATGGCAAGAAATGCCAAAGGCGAAGCACTAGCCGTAATCCTAATCGATGAGGAAGCCCCAAAAGCCGTAATGGAGGAAATCGCTAAAATCCCCGCGTGCATATCGCTAAACACCGCAGTGATATAGACAAAATCAATCAGCATAAAAAACGACATATTTTATAAATGGAGGGGGAAAATGTGTTGGTAAATAAAAAGCGAATAAAAACAAAAATGTGGGGGCAAGAAAAAGAGTGATAAAAAGAAGGTTTAAAATGCAAGAGAAGCATAAAATAATCAAAATCTATTAAAAAAATGTGCGCAACTTGTCGCAATGAAACGGATTTTCCCTTAACGAATGTAGATTTTTCTTGTTTAGATTTTGTCTGCAAAATTGAAGCAAAAAAAATCAAATTTTAACGCAACAAAATTTTTACCAAAAACTTTGCGTGAAAAAACCTGCAAAAAATTAGCGGAAAAATACCAAAAAAAGAATAAAAGATAAAACCCCACAACACTAAGCAAAATCTAAAAAATCTAAGCCAAAATCCCCTCCTTATTTACCCCCTATATTCAACTAATACCAAAGATTTTATTAGAAATAAAATCCTAGCGTAACAGCGATTTGGTGTTGCCAGCCTGCACGAGCAGAGCCTATGATTTTTGGATTTTGCGAGGAAGCATCTAGCCCTACGCTAAGAGGTAGGATAGGAATATCAAAGTTGATTCCATAGTTTATCGCTGCGGTGTCCTCATAGCCGATTTTATCAAAGCGAGAGTAGCTCCCACCGATATATGGCGTAAGTCGCAAGATATTATACCCTATCACGCCACCTGCTTGCAGATTGCCAAATCCACTATTATTATCCTTGCCAAAGACATAGTTATACTTCACCATTGGCGCAAATGTAAGCCCTTTGCCACCCATCCATACGCGCGCATAGCCACCTAGCAAAAATGCGTTATTTAGCACGCTACCTTTGTGGGCATTTACCCCAGCACTCACACCAAAATCAGGGTTTATTTTAAAGCTCCCGATTCCAATCGCACTTGCACTTGTCCCAAGCACACCGGCTAGCACCACGCTACAAGCGAGCGTCTTTGTCATCGTTTTTGTAGCTTTTTTTGCGCACTTTTGCAAATCTAGTAATCTCATTTTGTCTCCTTTGGATATAGATTTTGCGAATTATACCAAAGCAACATTTAACGCAAAAATAATGATTAACTTTAAATGTTTTTAATCTTTGTTGCTTCGTTTTTGTTTTTGTCTTTCTTTGTCTTGTTTTGCTTTGTCTTGCTTTGCATTATGTTATGTTTTGCGTTTGAATTTTTTTACTTTTACGCTAGTTGCCACTTATTTAATTTCTGTTTTTTTTTTTTTTTGTAGGATTGCTTTTTTTAGAAACGCTTTTTGATAAAAGTGCTAACCTTAAGCTCCATATCCACGATAAGAGCGATTTATACAGCATTATTTATTTTAGTGATTTTCTCACTGCAAAAAACCGCACGCAAAAATTCCATAATCCCAAGTTAAAGGAGCAACAATGATTGATAAAAAGCAAATACTATCTCACCTATCTTTAATGCAAGAATACATAAATGAAATAGAACAAATGCTAGAAGAATCTGCGCCAAATAATGAACCAAAAATAGGCGAAATAGCAAGATATAGGCTAGCAAAACTCCTCGCACAACGAGTGTGGAGTCCGCAAGAATTTGCTAACTTTTTTGATGAGAAGTATTGCAAAGATATGTTTGATATAGATTTTGCATTACTCACGCAGGGTAGCAAATTCGATGAGAAAGGATACTCGCGTTATTACAAACACGAAATCTCCGTAAATGGCAGGAGTTGCTATCTATGCTCGCAATGGTATGAGCGTAGTCGTAGCAAACTTTTAGCCTTTATTGAGAAATATGAAAGATAAATAAAGTTTAAGGAATAAGGAAATGAAAAATAGTGGTAGATTTACATTAGTATTTTGGATTTTAGCAAGCACAACGATATTTAGCTTAAGTTTCTTACACGCATCATTTATACTTGACCCAAATTTGGATTATTGTGAAAATGAATGGTATCTAGGAAGTTGCGCACAACAAAAAGCACAAGGGGGTGTTAAAGTAATGGGCAAGCATACAAATATGACTAATGAAAATTCTGCTCAATTAGATGATAATGGTGGTTTGGCTAGCGAGGTGGAATGCACTCTGGATAAAGAAGAAACAAATAATTGTGTGTTTTTAGGCTCATTGAGTTTCATCGCAGAGCTTTATATAGAGGCGATACAATACTATGAAAAAGCCATCGCTTTGGGGGATAATCGTGGGTATCATTTGTTGGGATTATCTTACGATAAATTAGGTGATTATTTTAACGCAAAGAAATATTTGGAAATCGGGTGCAACAAAGTTAGCGATACGCAATCAGAGTCTTGCTACAACTTAGGGGTAATGTATATCGATGGAAAAGGTGTGCGCCAAGACTACCACAAAGCACGAGAACTATGGAAAAAAGCCTGTGATATGAAAAATGCTATGGCGTGCCATAATCTAGGTGTGCTATATGCCAGAGGGAAAGGCGTGAAGCAAAATCGCTCCATCGCTAAGCAATACTATGGCAAGGCGTGTGATTTGGGTGAACAAACAGGCTGTGATAATTACAAACAATACAACGAAGCAGGCGTGCAGTGATGGAAATAATCTATCAAAATATAATGAATTAGATGAAGCTAATCAATACTACGCAGAATCGCTAAATCAACATACGCAAGCACAAGAAATGCTTATAAACGCATTGCAAGAATATGTAGAGATTTTGACTTTGGAGTCATTAAAAAGTCATTGAAAAAATAATATTGAAGTAAAAAATTTGCTACTTTTGCAAACACTACAAAAAACTAACAGAATATAAATAGAGAATTTTGGAGAGAATTTTGCAAAAATTTGAAATGCTTGATAACAAAGATAAGGGCTTTTGGATTTTGTGATTTTTTATAATTTAGTGGCTTTTTCATTGCTGAAATTTTTTGCAAAAAACCAAAGCACCAAACTTTTGTGCAAAAAACTCATTATCTTGCAAATTTGTATTATTTGCAGTTTTTGTATTTGTTGTAAGATTTTCATTGCTTTTTTTAAGATTTTTTGCAAAAAGATTAGTATGACAACAATAAAAAATCTAAGTCCAAACAATAGCAAAACATTATTGTGAGAATCTGCGATTTTTGTCAAAAATTACAAAATCGTGGCACAAGCCCACAGCTACGAAGTAGCGATTTGTCGCGCAAGCGCAAATGGGCGCAGTTGCGAAAAGCAAAATCCAAAATCAAAAACATAAAAATAAATTGTCTAGATTTTACAACTTTTATAATCCGTCATTGCGAGCGTTGCAACGCAACGCGTGGCAATCTACAATGCAATAAATACAAAATAGATTGCCACGAATTAGATTTTGTAAAAACGCAAAATCTAATTGCTCGCAATGACGAAAGCAGAATAAACACTTACAATGACAGCGTGAGCGGTGAATTGCCACGCAAGGCAAAGCCTTGCGCGCAATGACGGCAGAGGGTGTTACTTTGTGAGATACTTAGGTTTTTGTGAAAAACTTAGTATGACAAATGATAGTGTTTGGATTACCACGCGGTTTTGGCAAATGCGCGTGGCAATGATTAAGATTTTTTAGCAAATGCGCGTGGTAATGATTGATATATTTTGCCAAACGCTTAAGTATGGCAACAATAAAAATTAAGCAACAAACGCAAAAAAAACAAAAATAACTCTATCCAAAAAGTGCTTTTAATTGCCCTAAAGATTCTTCAAAACTTATGACTTCTTTTTCTGCTTGTTTGAGAAAATTTTCCATAGCAGATTTTCTATCTAGGGCGTAGTCTAGCTCTGGGTCGCTACCGCGCTGATAAGAGCCTATGCGGATAAGCACTTCATTTTCACGCAAAAGCGAATAATAACGGCGAAACTTTTGAATCAAATCTTTTTGCGTATCATCGATTATGTCATTACTCACGCGTGAGGCAGAAGATAGCACATTTATGGGCGGGTAGATTCCCAAATCCGTGAGATTGCGCTCTAGCACGATATGCCCATCTAGTATGCTTCTAGCTTGGTCGGCTATGGGGTCTGCCAAGTCATCGCCCTCCACAAGCACGGTAAAAAACGCGCTTATTGAGCCTTTGCCCTCTTCTTTGCCCGCTCGCTCCATAAGCTGTGGCATAAGCGTTAGCACGCTTGGGGGATAGCCTTTGCTAGTGGGAGGCTCGCCTAATGCTAGCCCGATTTCACGCTGTGCCATCGCAAAGCGCGTGATAGAATCCATAATAAAAAGCACATCTCTGCCCTGTGATTTAAAATATTCTGCCACTGCCATAGCCGAAAACGCCCCATATTTGCGCATAAGCGGGGAATCATCGCTTGTAGCGACTATAAGCACGGTATTTTCTAAACTCCCCCCCAAAGATTTGTGGATAAATTCTGGCACTTCTCTGCCCCGCTCGCCGATTAAAGCGATGACTTTTATAGGTGCATTACACCCTCGCACTATCATTCCCATTAGCGTGGATTTCCCCACCCCTGAGCCTGCAAAAATCCCTAGTTTTTGTCCCTTGCCACAAGTCAAAAGCGCGTTTATAGAGCGCACCCCCACATCAAAAACCTCATCTATGATTCCGCGTTTTAGGGCTTTTATGGGTGGATTTATGATAGGGACAAAAATAGGATTCTCCAAAGGCGGTTTATCATCGATAGGCTCGCCTAATGGGTCAAAAGCGCGCCCTAGCATAGAATCTGCCACAGGAAAAGTAAGCCCATTTTTTTGGATAATGACTTTATCGTGTATGCCAAAATTTTCCACAAATTCAAAAGGATTAAACCCAAAGCCATTGCCCTCGCTTACCGTTACGATGCCTAGCGATTGGCTACCATCTCTATGCAAAACCTGCACTATATCGCCCACACTAGGCGTAATCCCGCGTGCGTAGATAATCGTAGGCGTGATTTTGTGGATAGAGCCGTATTGAGGGGAGAGATTTGGGCGGGTGGCTAGCTTGTTTTTTAGCAAATCAAGCGACATTGCAATCCTTAAATTTTATTTAAATTTTTCAAAGCAAACGCGCTAAAAGCACAAAGTTTTTCAGCAATTTTATAATGTTTTTTGGGATTTTTGGCTAAAATGGTGGATTATTTTGTGCTAAATTTTATGACAAAAAAGCAAGTCAAAAGCGACTAAAAACGATAAGAAAAAGGAAAAAAATGAACCTAGAAACCACAAAGCTAAATGCCGCAAATGCTATAGCAAAAGGCAAAATCGCCCTAAAAGAGCTAGAATCCAAGCTAGAATCTATCGCACAAAAAGCTAGCAAAAATATCAAAATCGATGGTTTTAGAAAAGGCAAAGTCCCAACCCATATCATAAAAGCGCGCTACAAAGATTCTATGCAACAAGATGCAGAGAGAGAATCTATCCAAGAAATGCTAAAACTTGCTTTAGAAAAGCTAGAATTAAAAGAGCAAAATCTAATCGGCAATCCCGTAGTAAGCAAGTTTGAAAAAGGTAAAGATGACATAGAAGTCGAGATAAAAATTTCCATCGTGCCTGAATTTGCACTAGGGGATTATGAAGCTAAAATCCCAACCCCTAAAATCCCAACCCCCACCGACAAACAAATCCAAGATAGGTTAGAAAATTTCGCCTCTAGCAACGCCCCTTTGGTAGAATCCACAAGCAAAAGTGTCAAAAACGGCTTAGTGGCAAATATTGATTTTGAGGGCTTTGTAGATGGCGTGGCATTTGAGGGTGGCAAGGCTAGCGGTTTTGATTTAGCCATCGGTTCTGGGCAATTTATCGCAGGCTTTGAAGAAGGGCTAATCGGCGCAAAAATAGGCGAGCAAAAAGACATACAAGTAACATTCCCCGCGACTTATCAAGCACCAAATCTAGCGGGCAAACTAGCCACTTTCAAAGTCAAAATAAACGCCCTAAAAGAAAAAGCAAAACAAGATATAAATGACGCGCTAGCAAAAAAGCTAATGGGCAAAGAGGACGCGACACTACAAGAGCTAAAATCTAACATAAAAGATGAGCTAGCAAATGAGCTAAAAATCCAACACTACAATGAAGAGATGAAAAGCAAATTTTTAGAAGCATTAGATTCTAGTTTTAGCTTTGATTTGCCAGAAACGATTGTCGAGCAAGAGATGGATATGCTATTTCGCAATGCCCTATCGACTATCCCACAAGATGAGCTAAAAACCTATCAGCAAGATGCCAAAAAAGCAAAGGACAAACGCGAAGAATACCGCAAAGAAGCCCAAAGCAATGTCAAGGTTACTTTCATAATCGATGCGATTGCAAAAGCAGAAAATATCACAATCGATGATAGAGAAGTGATGAATGCGATTTATTATGAAGCATTGATGAGTGGGCAAAATCCAAAAGATACGCTAGATTTTTACCAAAAAAATAACTTGCTACCTGCGGTAAAAATGTCGCTCATAGAAAATAAAGTCCTCCACAAAATGCTTGATAAAAAAGCGGGGCTAGAGAAAAAAACTACGCCAAAAAATAGCCAAAACAAAGATTCTAATAAGGGCGAAAAAAGCACAAAAGAGCAAGCCCAATCTAAAACCAAAGAATCTAAAGCCGATTCTAGCAAGAATGACGCAGGCAAAAATGACACAACAAAATCCACAAAATCATAAACAACCATAAACAACATACAAAGGCAACCAAATGAACTATATCCCCTATGTCATCGAAAAAACAGGACGAGGCGAGCGAAGCTATGACATCTACTCAAGGCTACTAAAAGACAGAGTGATTTTGCTAAGTGGCGAGATAAATGATATGGTGGCTAGCTCCATTGTCGCACAGCTACTTTTTCTAGAAGCAGAGGACCCAGAAAAAGATATAAATTTGTATATAAATTCCCCCGGTGGTGTTATCACAAGCGCGTTTAGCATTTATGATACGATGAACTATATCCGTCCTAGCGTTTGCACGATATGTATCGGGCAGGCGGCTAGTGCGGGGGCTTTTTTGCTAAGCTGTGGCGAAAAGGGCAAGCGATTTTCTCTGCCAAATTCTAGGATTATGATTCATCAGCCTTTGGGTGGTGCGCAAGGACAGGCTAGCGACATCGAAATCCAAGCAAAAGAGATTTTGCGACTAAAAGCAAAGCTAAATGAGATAATGGCAACCGCCACAGGACAAAATCTAAAAAAAATCACCCAAGACACAGAGAGGGATTTTTTTATGAGTGCCAAAGAGGCGAAAGAATACGGACTGATTGACAAAATCTTAGAGCGGAGCGCGAAATAATTTGCTATCTCAAAAATCGCTTCATAAAGTCGATTTCAAAGCAAGTTAAAGACAAAAACTAGCGATAAAATAGATTCTACAAAAAAGCGTAAAATCAAAAAGCATAAAATCTAACATAAAGTCCAAACCAAAATCCAAAACAAGGCAGGCACAAAATGGCAAAAGATGATAAAGCGAGCATTTCAGATAATCCATTTTTATCTGGCGTAAATCCTACCGTGCCTAGAGGTGGCGAAGATGGCGATGTCGCACCGGGCGATGGGGAGGATTTTTTAAGCGTGGTGGCTAGACTATCAGAGAGTGCCGTGCAAACTATCCAACAAGAATCCCTGCCCTGCCTGCCATCAAACTACCGACTTTATTTTGAAAAATTTTTAGAAAAAGAATCCCCCACGACAAAGCAAAAAATCCGCACGATTATGCGCTTGCAATCAGATTTGGAAAATCGCGCGCTAATCTTTGAAAAATCTGTCGGGGAGAGTTTGCGCGTGATAAAACAAGTGCTAAATTGTATGTCGGTGGTGTATCAAAATTTCTTAATCGCTCAAAATGTCGTCCGACAATATAGCCAAGATATGGAGCAAGCAGATAATAAACTAACGCTAAGAAATGTGATGGATTTTTTCGTGCGCGATATGAATAAAGTAACCACCATTACTTCAAAGCAGCTAGACCAAATCCGTGATTTGTATGTCAAAACTGATAAAAATCTAAAACAAATTAGCCAAAATTCTGTGTATGATTTAAATCTTGATGTCTATAATCGCAACTTTTTTAACGCCGCTTTGCAAAAAGAGCAACAACTCTGCCAAGAATTTAACCACCCTTCAATCCTTGTGTATTCTTCTTTGTCAAACGAGCTATCACGCAATGTCGGGCAGGATTCGCCTGTGTTTATGATATTGTTAAAGACTTTGGCAAAATTTTTGCAAAAACATGTGCCTACGAGCGATTTTATCGGCTATATTGGCGAGGGGATTTTTGGGATTTTGTTAAAATATTCAGACATTAGAGAAGCACAAGAAATCTGCGTGGCATTGTATCAAGCAGCCCAAATCACCGATGTTTTTGTGGGGGATTTAAATCTGCAATTAGACATTTCTACAAGTATCGCAAAAATAATGCCAGAACGCTCCATCGAAGAAACGCAAAGTGCTTGCCTCTCCACCCTAAAAGTCGCCCTAGAAGAAAAGCAACACTGCAAAATCTACCAGCAAGATGACGAAAACGCCGATGTTATTGACGATATTGAAGCACCCAAACTCTAAACTAAAACAAAAATCAAATCCTGTGGAGGATTTTGATGAAAATCTGCATAAGTTTTTAGATGATATGTATGAGACGATGATACATAGTGGGGGTATAGGGTTAGCAGCGATTCAAGTAGGCAAGCCTATCCGTGCGCTAGTGATAAATATCCCCCGCGAGATAGAGGGCGCACAGCCACAAATCCAAGAGGACGGAAGCTATGCTATCCCCACAGAGCAGTGCAAAGAGGATTTGCTAGAAATCATAAATCCTGTATTTTTGAAGCAAGAAGGACAGACTTTGTATAAGGAAGGGTGCTTATCAGTCCCGGGATTTTTTGAGGATATTGAGAGGTTTGAGAGTGTGAGTGTGGCATACCAAGATAGATTTGGCAAGGAGCATATTTTGCAAGCAGACGGCACGCTTGCGATTTGCCTCCAACACGAGATAGACCACCTAAATGGAATCCTTTTTGTAGATAAATTGCCCATTTTGCGTAGGAAAAAGTTTGAAAAAGAACTAAAAAAACTCCAAAGAGAGCAAAAAGAACAAAAACAAAATCTTAAACCAAAATCCACACAAGAATCATAAATAAAAATCATAGCGTTTTATATTCACAAGCACGCCGACAATATCGCAAGACTAAATCATTGCAAGGCTAAATCCAATCATTGCAAAGATAAATTTATCACGCTATTTTGTGTAATCTCAATAAATAATCTTTCTTATCATATTGAGGTTTTAAAAAGGCTTTTTAAAATCTCTTTTTTTGTCATATTTATCGTTATATTGATAGCATTAGCCCGAAGCGTCTAGTCATTGCCAACAAAAGCGACTTTGTCAAAAATAACATTTTCGTGGCAATGACAGCATTGCAAATTTTCGCAATGCTGTCATTTTTCCCCCTCCCTTGCGGAAAAGGGGGCTAGGGGGTGGGTATTTTTAGATTCCGTTGCTGTCATTGCGAGCAAAACACAAGACTTGCGTGGGAATCTATTGTGGAGCGTAACGCCGATAGACTTATAAGCATAGATTGGGAAGCGGAGGTATAAAATGACAGCAGAAAAAATCCTAACAAAAATCTTGCAAGACCGAGAACAAGAAATTACGAGCGAGCTTATGCGATTAAAAAGTTTTATAAAAAGCAAACTTGACAACGAAGTGGAGGATTTTGCGCTAACGCTAGAATATAGTGGCAAAAACGCTACTGAACAAAGGGGAAGGCTTTATGAAATGGAAATGCTACGAAAAAGGTTAGACGCTTTTTTAAGATATGGCAAAGATTTTGAGCTAACACAAAAATTGAGATATATTGATTGTGATTTTTGTGGCAATGTCTTTATAGATGATGTTGGTAATGCAGAATCGGTATGCCCCGAGTGTGTGGCTAAAAATTTAGAATGGGAAAAAGCGGAGGTGTAAAATGTATGCGCAAAATCAAAAAGTTATGATTGTAGATTTGACACTGCAAGAATACGACAGCTTAGTGAAGCAGATGGATAAGGAATCTACAATTCTATTTTTTAACAATATCCGCAAAGTTGGCATAGAGCGCAAAAAAGAATTTGTAAGCATAAAAATGCGAAAAAGTGCGGATAGCGTAGATATAAAAAAGGCGTTGCAAGGCTATCAAATTGATATATATTTTTTCTTTGAAAATGCAGAGAGAGGGTATAAAATCTTTTATGGTAAAACCGATGGCAGTGTGATTTATCTCCGTGCGTTTTTAAGGTTGCCTTAAAAGTTTTTAAGTAAAAACAAAAAGCTAAAAAATGTGTGATATAATCACACAAATAAGGATATTGCAAGCTAAAAAGGATTTAATGCAATGAGAAATAACAATAGCAATGGCGCAGATTTTCGTTTGCTACTATTATTAAGTATTGGTTTTGAAAAATTAGAGGAACAAAGCAAGTATAAAATTGTCTTAAATATGCAAGACAATTTTATTTATTTGTTTGATTCAAATAATGCAGAACCATTTGATAAAATTGCTATTGAAACTTACACAAAGGAAACAAACAATGACGCGAGAGGAATTGCAGAAAAAGCTAAACAGGCACAACATAGAGATAAAACCCGAGTGGAAAGCTATGCCAGCGAAATCATTGAGCGAGTGCGAGGAATATTGGAGGAAAGAAGCAGACAAAGCAGAGGCGAGGGCGAGGAAAGAAAAGAAATTAGCAGACGAAGCAGAAGCGTGGGCGAAGCTAGAGAAGAAATTAGCAGACGAAGCAGAGAACTTAACCAAACGAACAACGCAATTTGTTTCCTACTTAGAAAACAAATACTCACACAACAAAGCCCAATAGATGATAGGCTAGAGCTAAAATCTATACATACAAAATACCAAGAACTTAAAGATGAATCAAATAAAGCAAGGGCAATAAGGACATATTTAGAATTAGGAGGGGTTGCAAATGATGAAGTGCTAGCAAAATTTGGAAAAACTATTAACTTAGGAAAAAGCCAAAATTCTCTTAAAGACAACGATTCTAACCCAAACGCACCAAATGTTTCAAATACGCAACTTACAAATGAAAACAAAGATAACACAAACAACACTACAAATAATCCTGCAAATAATGCTACCAACAATCCTACAAACAACAACCAAAACCCCACAAATCCCATTAACAAGCCTACCAACACTCAAACACCAAAAAGACGCAGATAAAATCATTGTAAAATTCTTTATAAATTAGATTCTATGCCTATGTAAATGGATAAAACCTTAAAGGATTAACAAATGTTTTTTATCACTTCTTTTATGATAATTCTTTGGGCTAGCATTTTGATTTATTTTTTTGGTATTTTTGAAAGCAACAAAAATCCATAAAAAAATCAAAAAATCCCAAAATCCCCCCAAAATCTCATTTACTTTTCTAAAAAAATAGGTGCATTTTTTGACCTATTTTTTTGCAAATTTTTATCCCTTATAAATGCCCTTGCCAACGATATTTTAACAATGTCTATGCACATAAAAATGGGACTACCCCTTTTTATGTGTTTGCTTATGATTTTTTTATCTACTAAAATTTTGCTTGTCTTTTAATCTAATCCCAAGAAAAAGGAGTAAAAATGCCAAAAGACGAAGTTACAGCTATAAAAGAAGAAATGGTGTCAATCATCGGTATGGGTTTTCCAATCCAAGATGATAAAGACGAGGAAATCGCTATGCAATCAGCAGCAAGACTAGAATTTGATGGAATAATCAATTCTAACGGCGAATCGCAAGATTCTAACGCTTAAAAACAAAAAACCAAAAAAAAGGAGCTACTATGCCAACCGAAATGACTTTAGAACAATTCCAAGAAAAAAGAGCGAACATTAAGGCGGATATTGTGAGTGAAATCGCAACTTCTATCAAACACGGCTACGCGCCTTTCCTAAAAGATAGGAGCGCACTAGACAACCAAAAATCAAATCGCCCCTATAATGCAAGCAATGGGCTAGCTTATGAGGGAATGAACTCTTTGTTAGCGGATATTAAAAAAGAGAAGTTTAACTACCCTACAAATCAGTGGCTAACTATCTATGACGCACAAAGAATGGGAGTATCCCAAGCCGCGCTTGACAAAATCACGGATAAAGAAATGTGGAAAAAAGAATTTGCGGACAAAGCATTGCAAACACACTATATCCAACGCAACGAAAAAAGCTATGTGCCTAAACTTGATGAGCAAGGCAACACTATTCCTTTGCTAGATGAGAACGGGCAACAACGCATAGGCAAAAACGGCAAACCGCTTATTGAGTATGAGCTAGATGAAAAAGGCTATTTCAAAACTCAAAGCAAACCGCTTGAAACGCCTAGACTAAAGACCGAGCTTGTTTATAACATTGAGGAATTTAAGAAGCTTGACCCCAATTTTGCAAATCTAACATTCAAAAATGGCAAGTCAAAGATTCTACCAATCAATGAAAACCAAGTCAATCGCCATATCCTAAGCAATACGCAAAAAGAGGAACACACAAGGGTATTTTTTAGCGATTTAGAGAAAACACTTCTACCAAATACCGCTAAAAATATCAAAGAGTATTTCAACGCACAAAACTTTGAGCGAGCGTATAAAGCACCAGAGAGAAAGCCTTTGACCCAACAAGAAAGCAATTTGCTTGACAATGTAATATCACAAAACGAGCAAAAAGCAATGCAGGGCAAAGAAAAAGAGGCAAGCAACGCTAAAGACGCTTATGGCATTGACAAGTATTTCAAAGAAGAAAAGAAACAAGAAGTCAAGCAAGAGCAAAAGCAAGAGGCTACAAAAGCACAAGCCCCACAAAAATCAAAAGGGCGAGGGCGATAAGCCTAAAAAGCATAACTACGCTAGATTATGTAAAATAGCACAAAAAGCAAAAAACATAATCTAGCTAGATTATGTTAGCTAGAAAACTTTGCTAGTAAAAATGCGTAAAAACACAAAAAGAAAATCCAAGCAAAAACACGAACCTAACACGCCAAGAAAAAGGAGAAACAATGAACTACTTAGGAGTTAGTGGATATTTGACAAAAGACGCGGAATTAAAATACATCGGCGAAAAGCAAACAGCCTGTGTCAATTTTAGCATAGGACATTCACGCACATTTACCAACGAGCGCGGAAATAGCGAGACTGAAACGAGCTTTTTTGATATTACCTTTTTTGGTAAGTATGCAGAGTATAAACACCCAAGACTTAAAAAAGGCAATCTTGTCTTTGTCGAAGGAACTTTGCAACAAAACAAATGGGTAAGCAAAGAAGATGGCAAAACCTACTCTAAAATCCAAATCATAGGCAGAAACATTAACATTATCGAAAAAGATAAGGCTAATGCGATAAATGCCAATGACGAGGCTAAAGAAGTAGAAACTACCTACACACCCTCTCAAAAAGAGTTAGATAGCACGCAAGAGAGCCAAGAGCATACAAATGCAATCCCTCAAAACGATGAAAATCAAAAAGAAGAAAATAAGCCAAATGAGATTTTTTAATAGCGTTTGGTAGCATAAGCAAATCTAACACTTAAAAACGCCTAACAAGGCTTAAATGCCTAGTAAGGCACATACTTTAGCATAAAGTCTAGCATAAAGATTTTTTGTATTTTTTGATTCTTTGCAAATATGAATTTTGCTTTTTGCAAGATTTTTATATTTGCAAGATTTTTAATCACTCTAAATCTTTGTGCTTAAACGCCATTTAGCCTATATCTCTAATAATCCGCATTTGTGTTTTTTTAAATGTCCTTTGCATAAATGTGGATTGTTAGAGATATAGCTAAATACATAAAAACAAAGGACAAACAATGAAAAACATTCTTTTTTTATCCAACCTCACAAGCAATCTTACCACAAACAAACTTGCCCCAAACAAAAGCAAAATCTTAAGCGCATTTATAAGTCAATTTTGTTTCTTAGCGTGTGTTTTTATCATTATTGCAAAAGCAGATGTAAATCTAATTATGGAGCAAGATATAAACTTTGGTAGCAAAAAAGGCACATTTGGTGGAAAGATGAGTTATAAAGACCAAGCGTGGCAAGCAATAGGAAATTTTCAAGTAAATGCAGAAAACAAAGTAAGGTTTCAAATCGACCAAGTCAATGTAGGTGGCAGATTTTATAACTTAAAGCAAAAACCCGTAATTGTCCGCCAGCTAAAAAGCCCAAATGCGATTTTACGCAAAGGTAGCAATTTAGTGCTAAAAAATGAAAATCAAGCAGAATTTGATGAGTTTTATGCAAGGGTAAATGATACCGCCTATGTAAAACAAGAGGAAAAAGCAAAACAAAAACGAAAAGCAAGGACACTAAGCAGTGCTTTATCTAGCGGGGGCGCAGATAGCGGAGGTGGCTCAACAGGTATGAGTATAGGCACAAGCAGTGGAAATAGCTCTTTGCCTTATTATATGCCTAGCACCATAGGGACAACTAGCAACAATGGCGATGGCAAGATAACGACTTACACGACACAATTTTGCAAAGCACCCGAATATTTGCATAATGCTATAAAACTCTCAATCGTAGATAAGGACGGAAATTGTATAGATAGGCTAGCCGTGCGTGATGATACAAAATGTGAGTATAGATTTGATTTTGCAAATTCTAAAGCGATTAAGCAAACACAATTTTACTATGTGGATAATGAAAACAAAGTGCAAGTAGTTGGGGATTGTGTGGATTTACAAGGGGCAGAATATCAATCTACACTTTACAAAGATGATACACGATGTAGCTTAGAATCTACGGATAAAAATTATGGTGGAGGCACAGCTAGCTTTTTTGTAACGCAGATTTTATTTCGTGGAATCGATGGACTAATACATAAAGCTACGGATTGTATGGCTTATGGTAATATCAAAGAGGAATTAGTCAAATACGAGCATAACGACAAAGCTAAACAATCTCAAAGAGTTGTGAATCAATACTATACGGATTATTACACAGGGGAGAGAGTATATATCACGCAAGGTGTAAAAACGGATAAAGCGTTTGATTGGAAAGAGACGACTTGTGGAGAGTGGGAACACGATGATGAGAATCTAAGAAGTAGGATAAGGACAGAAATTGGATTTTATGATGATGTGGATTATAAGCAAGCAAAAGTAACTTCGTGTGATTATTCTACCGCAAAGGGTAAAGCGGGTATTTATGAGATAAAATATGTAGTAAAAGATGATGTAGATAAGGAAATAGAGCTAAGGAGGGAGAGTAGGAATTTTAGCATTAGCAAACACCAAAGAGTTACGGATTCTTGTAAAGCAGGTGCATACGAAAGGCAAAATGGTTCAAGGTATGATTATGTTGCAAATACAAGTTGGACTACAACTTGGAAAGTCATAGATAAGACTTCATATATTTGGTATGTGAGAGCAGATGGGACAGAATACCAAAAGCTAAACGACCCTACGGGTAAAAATGAAAAATTTATAGAAATAAGGCGTGAGGAAAGAGTAAGTGCAAATGGTTTAGGTGCAAATGAGCAGTGGCGTAAATTCTATGAGTTTCATTCTAAGCAATCGCCTGCGGATTATCTAGCACAAGAGAAAAAAACAATAGGGGAATCTACTGATTATGTAAATTGGGTAAATCAAAAAGTCGGTGGAAATAGGACTTGTGCTGCAAGCCTTCATAGCGGACATCAAATTGTGCGTTGTGGTTGGACAGGAAAAAATTGGAGCGAAAATTATCCTTGCGCTTATTGGATTCCTTATTCTATCCCTTAAATGCCTAATTGGCTAATCATTACAATAATTTGCTAATTTTCACGCTTTTTTAAGTAGCGTTTGTGCTATAATTGCTTTTATGCAAACAAGGCGATTATGCGCTTATGCGTTATGGTTAAATTTTACATAATCATTAAAACTTGTTTGTAAAATTTACAAAAAGGACAAACGATGTCAGCAAATGAAAAAATCGTAAGAAGTGTGAGAATCGTGCTAGATGAGGAAAAAATCTTGCGTGAGGGCAAGTATAAACTAGAGGATTTATATGCGTATTTAGATGAAATCGCTAAAGAAGCGGATTTGATTAAGCAAGATAAATGTAATTATGTCGGTAAGGGCGATAAAAATGATTTATCACGCATAGGCATATTTACCGTGAATAATGCGATAGAAAACGAAGCAATTACACGCAATGTCAAAGAGTGGCTATGGTTTGAAAACGATAAACTTGATGTAAATGTAATAGAATCTGCAAAAAGACGCGGAGATGGGATATGGGAATAGACAAAAATGAGCAAAAATATATAAAATATATCATTTTTGATTTAGATACCAAACAATTAAAGGATATATTCCCTGATACAAGATTGCCTTATTCTATGATTAAAAAATTCTTTGAGGATAATGGCTTTGAGCATAGGCAATATTCGGGCTATATTTCTAAAGAATTATTAGATAACTTTGATATTATAGCTATTATGAAAGAGCTAGGCAAAAAATTCACTTGGCTAAGAAACTGCATACAAGAATTTGATGTTTCAAATGTGATAAACGAAGTAAGCGTAAAAGACCAAATCATAAACAGCGCAATACAGCAAGAAAGACAAAAAAGACAAGAAAGACTCAAAAAAGCTAAACAAATCACTCAAAATCCCCCAAAACCAAACACACCTACTACACCCAAACCAAAACCCCGCAGGCGATAATATTTCGCCTTTTTATCCCTTAAAACAAAAGAATAATGATGAAAAAACGACAAATTAAAAAAATGATAAAATCCGTGTTAAAAAAACATAAAAAAACAAATACAAAAAACAAAATAAACAAAACAAAAAATAACAAACAAATACAAATCGATATGCCCGAACAAACAAGACAATATTATCTTGCATTAAGCAATAAAGAAAAATGGGCAATAAAACAACAAAAACAAATGCTAAAAGATTTTATCAATGATAAAAGATTTTAAATCAATTTATATTTCTTAAAATCTTTTGTGATTTTTTTGTTTTTTACTAAGCGTGTTTCACACGCTTTAAGGGACAAACAAGTGCGTTAAATGAGTCATTTTAGTTGGTTTTTGCGTTTGTGTTGTTATAAAATACTCTTATCAAAAATAAAAGAAAACTATGTCTTGGAAGTTATGGACGATAATCATTTAGCTAATGAGTAAGGGAAAAACTCCCGTGCGAGCTAAAAGTTTCTTTTTAGAAGCTTAGGAGTTAGCGGGCAAAGTCGGGGCATAGCGAGTATTTTATTTTTGTGATTCTAGCGTTTTAAGACTTGCTAGCGAAGTATTAAAAATTGCTAGAATCTTTCAAAAAACACATTACCCTAAAGCGCAGCGATGCGCGGGGGTAAGTGTTTTTTGGCTTTTTTTGGTTTTTTAGTTTTTGTTTTTTGCGTTTTTTGCTTTTTTAATGTTTCTTAAAGTATAAAAACGCTAGGATCGTGCGTTTTGTTTGTCTAAATTTTGGCAAGCAAAACAAAATCTTAAATTTTCATAAAAGGAGCTTTACAATGTTAGTTAATGCAAGAGGTAGCCTTAAAGGGCTTATGTTGGTTAGTTTGTTTTCTTTTGTGTGCGTAGCAAACGCAAACGCAAACGAGAGAGAGTAGCGAGCGCGTAGAGACAAGCGCAGAGATACAGGAGCAAATAGACGCCATAAAGCGTGAAAATGAAATGCTAAAAGCAAAAAAGGCAGAAAATAACAAAATCATCAAAAGTGGTTTTTTGGGATTTTGCAGGGGCAAATATGAGGCAAGCGGTTGTTTTATCGGTGGGGAAGTTGGGTTAGCGGTTACGGATAATTGGATTTGGTTTAATATTGCTAATAATGTTAATGATTTGTCGCCTAATGTAAAATCGGTTAATCCTATTGTAAATCTTACTTTTGGCTATCAATGGTATTATATGCAAAATCAAGGTTTGCGAGTAAAGGCAAATATAGGTTATGCAAATTACAATGCGACTTTTAAGGATATTGAATGGGGATATAACGATGGGAGGAAACAAACTTTTAAAATGAATAAAAATACAAATGCCGTTCAATATGGGTTAGAGATTGCTTGGCTTTGGGATTTTGTGCGCAGTGGTAAGCATACTTTGGGCTTAGATTTAAGCAGTGGGTTTGAGGCTAGCACATTGATAGGGGATATTGATAATGGAGATAAAGATTCTAAAATGGCTTTTAAAAATTTTACAAATCTTGCGTGGATTACGCGCATAGGTTTGCATTATTATTTCAATGTAAATCATCAAATAGGGCTAGCCTATGCGTATAAAGGATATTCAGCAGTAAATGGGCAAAAAAGCGAGAGTAATATGCTAGTAAATGGCGAGCCATTTGCGAGAGTTGCGACAAGCCCGCGCAATCAAATATTGCTATCTTATGCGTATAAATTCTAAGATTTTTTAGCGAAGTTTAGCGCAGTTTTTGGCATAGCTTTTTAGTTTTGTTTAGCGCGTTTTTTAGTGTGCTTTTTAGCACACTAGATTTTATCCGCGTTAAAAATTGTTTTTTTTGCAAATTTTGCATATTTGCAAGTTTTGTTTTTATCCGCGTTTGTTTTGGCTTATCTTAGCCACGCAAGCGCGGTTTTTTTGTGAAAAATTTTGCGGATTTTTGACAATCTCTCACACTTTCAAATCAAAATCAATCACATAAAACACATAAAGGACAAACAATGAATAATGCTACACAGGGGATTTTTACGCCCAAAAATTATGAAATCTACCACCCAAACAAAAATGCTTTATCAAAAAATCTATCCGCAAAAAGCGAGGATAAACCTAAGCAAATGAAATATCTAAACGAATGGCATAAACAATGCTATGAGGGAATCCACACAAAAAGCGATGAAATATCATTTAGCAAAGATGAGTTAGTGCCTATATTTGCTAGATTTTGCCTGCATAAAGCAAAGTTATACAATCATAATTCTAAAAGCAAACAACAAAAAACGCTAAATTATCTTTTATTGCAAGAAAATCATTTATGCCTAAGTAGTTTTAAGATTATCCGTAAATGGATAAATCATTGCGCTAAAAATGGACTTGTGAGTATAAAAATACTAGGCAATATCTTGCAAATGCTAGAATCTCTGCTTAAATTGCATAATGATAGATTTGCGCCAAATATGAGCGAGGAGAAATTTTTAGCGTATTTTCATTCCCTTAGTAAAAAACTAAAAAACTCTACGATAAATAAATATATCATTTATTTAGATATGTTTTTGCGCTATGTGGGGGAAAATCTAAATATCAAAGTGCGTTGCTTAAAAACGATAAGGAAAAAATTTGCAAAAGAGAGGGCGTTGCCTAGTTTTCTAAATCAAAGCCAATTTAATGATTTTTTGGATTTTGTGAAAAATATGAAAGCTAATAATCTAACAAAAAAGCGCGATAGACTTATAATGCTAATGGTAAGCTATACAGGAATGAGAACAAAAGAAGTGTGGAATCTAAAATATAGCGATATAGCCAAAGATAATTTTAGCGGAACTTATGTATTTAGGATACAGGGCAAGGGGCTAAAAACACGGCTAGCAAGTGTAAAAATAGAATTGATTGATGATTTTTTGCAAGATTTTATAAAATCTAAGGATAAATTAGGAATAAAAACGCCTTATCTTTTTAATCTTAAAAATAATGCTATACCGATACAAAAAAGCATTAGCCTAAAACCGATTTTAGAGAAACTAAATGCGGTGCAAGAGAGGGGAAATTATCTGCATTTGCTTAGACATAGTTTTGCTAGCTTTGTGTATGCAAAATCTAAGGATTTATTGCTAACACAAGAAATGTTAGGACACAACTCTATCAATACAACTCAAATCTATGTCCATCTAAACCAAGAATCCCATAACAAAGTAGCCCAAATGTTTGCGTGATTATGTCTTTATAAAAATGATGTTTTTATAAGTTTTATCACTACTAAGACAAGATTTTTATCACTACTAAAATGTAGATTTTATAAAAATTTGTTATAATCGTTTTTATGCAAGCAAGGCAATTATGCTATTTATGCCGTGTTTGTAAAACTTGAAAAAAGGACAAACAATGTCAGCAAATGAAAAAATCGTAAGAAGTGTGAGAATCGTGCTAGATGAGGAAAAAATCTTGCGTGAGGGCAAGTATAAACTAGAGGATTTATATGCGTATTTAGATGAAATCGCTAAAGAAGCGGATTTGATTAAGCAAGATAAATACAACTATGTCGGTAAAGGCGATAAAAATGATTTATCGCGCTTAGGGATTTTTACAAATAACAATGTAGTCAAAAACGAGGCAATCACG